>JBFEQR010000331.1:0-3499 GCA_041549425.1 Yoonia sp.
CTGACAATGCGCGAGCTGATCAGCGTCTTCAAAAAGCACGGAATCGACCCTATTACACCTGAAGTCGGCGATAAATTCGATCCGCAGCTGCATCAGGCCATGTTCGAGGCCCCTTTGCCAGGCACCAAAGCAGGCGAGATCATTCAGGTCGCCGCCGAAGGTTTCATGTTGCATGACCGCCTGCTGCGCCCTGCGCAGGTTGGCGTGTCGTCTATGAAAGCGTCCTGACCGGATTACGATCCTGCAACCTTGTGGCAAGCGCGGGGTGTGTTACAGCATCTCGCGCAGCTCATAAATCAGGGCGAGGGCCTCTTTCGGGGTCAGATCGTCGGGAAACACCCCTTTCAAACGGTCTTCGACCCCTGACGTCTTTGCCGCAACCGGCGCAGGCGCAGGGGTTGCGGAAAACAGCGGCAGATCATCAATCACCGCCTTGCGCGACCCGCCGCCTTCGCGTTCTCCCTTTTCCAACGCTTCCAGCACCACTTTGGCCCGTTCAACCACGACCGGCGGCAAGCCCGCCAACCGCGCGACCTGCACGCCATAGCTGCGGTCTGCCGTCCCGCGCTTGACCTCATGCAGGAAAATCACGTCGCCGTCCCATTCCTTGACGGTGACTGTCGCGTTTTCCACCCCATCCAGCTTGTTCGAAAGCACCGACATCTCGTGATAATGCGTGGCGAACAGGGCGCGGCAGCGGTTCACGTCGTGCAAATGTTCCAGCGTGGCCCATGCAATGGACAAACCGTCATAAGTGGCGGTGCCACGCCCGATTTCATCAAGGATCACAAGCGCACGGTCATCTGCCTGATTAAGGATCGCCGCCGTTTCCACCATTTCGACCATGAACGTGGACCGCCCGCGAGCCAGATCGTCCGACGCCCCCACGCGGCTGAAAATCTGGCTGACAATCCCGATATGCGCACCCGTCGCGGGCACGAAACTGCCCATCTGCGCCAAAATCGCCAGCAGCGCATTCTGCCGCAGGAACGTCGATTTACCGGCCATGTTCGGACCGGTCAGCAACCAGATCGGCGCGGTGGTCAAAGCGCAGTCATTGGCGATAAAAGGCGCGCCGTCCTTTTGAAGTGCCGCCTCGACCACCGGATGCCGCCCGCCCGTAATCTCGAACGCGCGGCTGTCATCAACCTTGGGGCGGACCCAGTTTTCTGTCACGGCCAGATGCGCCAATGCGGCGGTCAAATCGATCTCTGACAGTGCTTTTGCCAGCGCGCCCAAGGGTCCTGCTTTGGCAATTATTGCGCCAGTTAGGCTGGAATAGAGCCTTTTTTCGATCTCGAGCGCCCGCCCGCCCGCGTTCAGGATACGCGTTTCAATCTCGGACAGCTCCACCGTGGTAAAGCGTACCTGATTGGCGGTCGTCTGCCGGTGAATAAAGGTTTCATTCAGCGGCGGGGCCATCATCTTTTCGGCATGGGTCGCCGTGGTTTCGATGAAATACCCCAGCACATTGTTGTGCTTGATTTTGAGCGAGGCAACACCGGACACTTTGATATAATCCGCCTGCATCCCCGCGATGACTGACCGGCCTTCGTCCCGCAGTTTGCGGGCCTCGTCCAGTTCCGTGTCATAGCCTGCTGCAATAAACCCGCCATCGCGCGACAACAGGGGCGGTTCCGCAATCAAAGCCTGATCCAGAAGCGCCAAAAGATCATCATGCCCTGTCAAATCTTGTGCCGCATCCGCCAGAATCGCGGGCAATGTACCCTGCAACTGCGCGGAAAGCGCCGCCGCTTGTCCGATTGTGTTCCGGATGGCCGCCATATCGCGCGGCCCACCCCGATCCAGCGCCAGACGTGACAACGCACGATCCAGATCATGCACGCCGCGCAGGGTATCGCGGATCTCTGCGGCCATGCGCGTGTTGTCACACAGAAAACCGACGGCCTCTTGCCGTGCCGCAATCACCGCAACGCTGCATGAAGGAGAGGCCAAACGCCGTTCCAGCAACCGCGCACCGCCGGCGGTGACGGTCCGGTCGATGCAGTGCAGCAAAGACCCCTGCCGCCCGCCGTCAACACCACGGGTCAGTTCCAGCGACTTGCGCGTCGCGGCATCAATCTGCATCGCCGCCGACTGACCTTCCAGCACCGGCGGACGCAGTAGGGGCAGGTTCCCCCGTTGTGTGATTTCCAGATACTCCGCGACCGCCGCCATCGCGGCAACCTCGGCCCGCGAAAATTCACCAAACGCATCAAGAGAGCCGGTTTTATAGAGCGCACAAAGCCGTTTATCCCCCGCAGTGCTGTCAAAAGCCGCAGCGCCCAGCGTCGTCAGCGTCGCCCCTGAATCAGACACTATTCCTGCCCAATGCGCCTCTGATCCGTCCACGACGATCACTTCGCGCGGGGTCAGTCGTGCCAGTTCCGGACCCAGTTGCGCACCCGCGCAGGGCATCACATGAAACGCACCCGTGGAAATATCGACCCATGCCAGCGCGCCTTCGTCGCGCACCATATGAAACGCAGCCAGAAAGTTGTGGCGGCGGGCATCCAGCAAAGAGTCTTCGGTCAACGTGCCAGGGGTCACCAGCCGCACGACTTCGCGTTTGACCACGGCTTTATAGCCGCGCTTTTTTGCCTCTGCGGGGCTTTCCATCTGTTCGCAAACGGCGACACGAAACCCTTTGCGGATCAGTGTCAGGAAATACCCTTCGGCGGCATGATGCGGCACACCGCACATAGGAATGTCGTCGCCGTCATGTTTGCCACGTTTGGTCAGCGCGATATCCAGCGCCTCTGCCGCCGCGACGGCATCGTCGAAAAACATCTCGTAGAAATCGCCCATGCGGTAAAACAGCAGGGCATCGGGATGATCTGCCTTGATCTCCAGATATTGCGCCATCATCGGCGTGACGTTTGAATTTGCGCTGCTCATGCATCCCCCCAAGGATATCGCCCGCACATTAACAGTCCATGTTAGCGGCGAAACCCCGAAATGAACCCGTTGCGGCGGACAGTGAGAAACCGTTATGACTTGGTGACTGAAAATTGGGGGACCGCATGTCAAAGAATAAACTCACCCGCGAGGACGCGTTGCAATTCCATATGCAGCCCAGCCCCGGCAAATGGGAAATTCAGGCGACTGTCCCCATGACCACGCAGCGTGACCTGTCGCTGGCCTATTCCCCCGGTGTGGCGATCCCCTGCGAAGAAATCGCCGCCGATCCCGCGCTCGCCTATGATTACACCAACAAGGGCAATCTGGTCGCGGTGATTTCGAACGGCACCGCCGTGCTTGGCCTTGGCAATCTGGGCGCGCTGGGCAGCAAACCGGTGATGGAGGGCAAGTCGGTCCTGTTCAAACGCTTCGCCGATGTGAACTCCATCGACCTAGAGCTTGATACCGAAGATCCCGAAGAATTCATCAAGGCCGTGCGCCTGATGGGCCCCACCTTTGGCGGCATCAATCTTGAGGACATCAAGGCACCTGAATGTTTCATTATTGAACAGACGCTCAAGGAACAGATGGATATCCC
>JBFEQR010000332.1:0-3490 GCA_041549425.1 Yoonia sp.
CGGCTGACTATGAAGAACTGGCAGGTCTTGAAAAGATTGATCCGTCACTGGAGATCGGCGGGCGCGTCAAATACAGCGCCCCGATGTTTGAAGCCTTTGCCAGCCTGCGCTATGGCGCCATCGGTCACGAAGCTTTTGTGTCGGAAGTGGGTGGCGATCTGATCCTGCAGCCTATGGAAAAATTGCGCCTGAAGGCGGGCCCGCGTTTTTTGTGGGGCGATGACAGCTATGCCAGCACCTATTTCGGAGTTACGACGGCCGAAAGCGATGCCAACGGTACTTTTGCGGAGTTCGAGGCCGGAGCAGGCATGATCAGCGCAGGCGCTGAAATCGAAGCCACCTATGAATTCAATGATGATTGGCAGATTGTCGGGACAGTGTCCTACGACGTGTTGCGCGGCGATGCCGCCAACAGCCCGATCACCGAAAAGGACGAGCAGGTCAGCACGCAAATCGTCCTGACCCGCAAGATCACTTTCAATTTCTAGACCAACCGCGAGTTTTCCACCGCCGCCCGCACGAAATCCGCAAACAGCGGGTGCGGTGCGAACGGCTTGGATTTCAATTCTGGGTGGAACTGCACGCCGATGAACCACGGATGGTCTTTCCATTCCACGATTTCCGGCAATTTCCCGTCGGGTGACATGCCCGAGAATTGCAGCCCCACCTTTTCCAGCACATCACGGTATTTCACGTCCACCTCATAGCGGTGGCGATGGCGTTCCTCGATGCTGGTGGTGCCGTAAACGCGCGCCACCAATGTGCCTTCGGTCAGCGTTGCATCATAGGCGCCAAGGCGCATTGTGCCGCCTTTGTCATCGTCGGCCTTGCGCGCGACGGTGTGATTGCCCTGCACCCATTCCTTGAGGTGGTACACGACCGGTTCGAAACGCTTTTTACCGGCCTCATGGTCGAATTCCTCGGAACCCGCCTTGTCCATGCCTGCCACATTGCGGGCCGCCTCGATCACGGCCATCTGCATGCCAAGGCAGATGCCAAGGTACGGGATCTTCTTTTCACGGGCGAATTGGGCCGCTTTGATTTTGCCCTCTGTGCCGCGTTCGCCAAACCCACCGGGGACAAGAATCGCGTGGAACCCTTCCAGATAAGGCGTGGCGTCGTCGTTATCGAACAACTCTGCATCGACCCATTCGATTTTCACCTTCACACGGTTGGCCATGCCGCCATGTGTCAGTGCCTCTGCAATGGATTTATAGGCGTCTTCCAACTGCGTGTATTTGCCCACAATAGCGACTTTGACTTCGCCTTCGGGGTTGTGGATGCGATCGTAGACATCGTGCCAGACACCCAGTTTGGGCGCAGGGGCGGGCGATATGCCAAAGGCGTCAAGCACCGCCTGATCAAGCCCTTGCTCGTGATAGGCAAGCGGGGCTTCGTAGATGGATTTCAGATCATAGGCCGCCACCACGCATTGCTTGCGCACGTTGCAGAACAGCGCGATCTTTTCGCGCTCTTTTTCGGGAATTGGGTGTTCGGAGCGGCAAACAAGGATATCGGGCGCGATGCCGATGGACTGCAGTTCCTTGACCGAGTGTTGCGTTGGCTTTGTCTTCAGCTCACCCGAGGCGGCCAGATAAGGCAGCAGCGTCAGGTGCATGAAAATGCACTGCCCGCGCGGCTTGTCATGGGCGAACTGGCGGATCGCCTCGAAGAACGGAAGGCCTTCGATGTCGCCAACGGTGCCGCCGATTTCGCAGAGCATGAAATCGACCTCATCCTCACCGATAGCAAGGAACTCTTTGATTTCGTTGGTCACATGGGGAACCACCTGAATGGTTTTGCCCAGATAATCGCCGCGGCGCTCTTTTTCGAGGACGTTGGAATAAATGCGACCGGAACTGACCGAATCCGTCTTGCGCGCAGGGACGCCGGTGAAACGTTCGTAATGGCCAAGGTCGAGATCGGTTTCAGCACCGTCATCGGTGACGAACACCTCGCCATGCTCAAAGGGCGACATCGTGCCGGGATCGACGTTCAGGTAAGGATCAAGTTTGCGCAGGCGCACCGAATATCCACGGGCCTGCAACAAGGCACCCAATGCCGCCGATGCAAGGCCTTTGCCAAGCGAGGACACCACACCGCCGGTGATAAAAATATAGCGCGCCATTGGTGGAAACTCCCGTGAAATATAGCGAATTGAGTGTGCCAACGAACCCGAAAATTCGCATCATCACGGGATTTGAGTATTACCGGATTCGCAGCGGATTGGCAACCGTTGACCCAAGATCATGTTGCAGGGCGTGACCGCACTGCAACCCCTTGTGGTTTAGTCGCCTGCCGGAACCAGCGGTGCGTCAGCAGACGAAGGCGGCAGCAGGCTGTCACCAAGATCCGGCAGGGTCGCGCCACCCTCGGCCGGGGTTGGCACCAAACGGTCCGCAACGGAAGAGCCCGCCGAATTGCTTGCCGAGATCAAAGTCAGGGCGATTGATGTGCAAATGAATGCGATGGCCAGCATCCACGTAAACTTGCTCATCGCTGTCGCTGCGGGACGGCTGCCTGTGGCACCACCACCGCCGCCACCCATACCAAGACCGCCACCCTCAGAGCGCTGCAAAAGCACAGTACCGATCAAGCTAAGCGCAAGGATCAGATGAATGATGAGGACGACGTTTTCCATTTAAGGACCTTTCGGGGCGTTCGCGAACACGCGGTATCTAAAAGCTGCAAGGCCAGCCCGCAACCCCTGAATGCCTGATATTGCGCCGTGTTTTGCGCCTATTGGCCCGCCGGGGCGGGATATGACGCGAAATTGCGTCTTTCGCACAAGGGGGGGCAGCGATATAGGGGGCACGCAATCTGCAAAGAAAGAGAATCTTATGGCAAATGTTGTGGTCGTCGGTGCCCAGTGGGGCGATGAAGGCAAAGGCAAGATCGTTGACTGGTTGTCCGAGCGTGCCGATGTAATCGCCCGCTTTCAGGGTGGGCACAACGCGGGCCATACGCTGGTGATTGACGGTGAGGTCTTCAAGCTGAACGCGCTGCCTTCGGGTGTGGTGCGCGGTGGCAAGCTTTCGGTGATTGGCAACGGTGTCGTTCTTGACCCTTGGCACTTGGTCAAGGAAATCGCGTCGATCCGTGCGCAAGGCGTGGTGATCGACCCTGAAACGCTGATGATCGCAGAGAACACGCCGCTGATCCTGCCGATCCACGGCGAACTGGATCGCGCCCGCGAAGAAGCCTCCAGCAAGGGCACCAAAATCGGCACGACAGGCCGCGGCATCGGTCCGGCATATGAGGACAAGGTCGGCCGCCGCTCTGTGCGGGTCGCTGATCTGGCAGATGTGGCGACATTGGAAGCCCGCGTTGATCGCGCCTTGCAGCACCATGATCCACTGCGCAGAGGTCTGGGCATCGCGCCCGTCGACCGTGACGCGCTGGTCGCCCAACTCAAGGAAATCGCGGCAGAGATTTTGCCCTTTGCGGCCCCCGTGTGGAAAGTGCTGAACGAAAAGCGCAAAGCCGGTAA
>JBFEQR010000333.1:0-3481 GCA_041549425.1 Yoonia sp.
GGTTGTGGGCGAAAAGGCGCTGCGGATTTGCGGGCTTTACCTGCCCAACGGCAACCCCGCGCCAGGGCCGAAATACGACTATAAACTGCGCTGGATGGAACGGCTGCGCGCCCGCGCGGCAGAGCTGATCGCACATGAAGAGTGCGCGCTAATCGCCGGTGATTACAACATTATCCCACAGCCCGAAGACGCCGCCAGACCCGACGCATGGCGCGACGACGCCCTTTTCCGCCTTGAGAGCCGCGAAGCGTTCCGCCGCATTCTGAACCTTGGCTACACCGAAGCCTTTCGCGCCTGCGAGGCCGGAGCGGGACATTATTCGTTCTGGGACTACCAAGCCGGCGCATGGGATCGCAATGACGGGATTCGCATCGACCATTTCCTGCTGACCCCGCAATGCGCGGACCTGCTGGCCAATTGCTGGATCGAAAAGGACGTGCGCGGCCGCGACAAGCCATCGGACCATGTGCCTGTCTGGGTTGACCTGAAACTCTGACCTGCCGATGATGGGGTCATGCGCAGCGCTGTGATCATTCTGGCCTTGGCGGCCTGCCAGCTTCCCACGCTGGCGCAGGCCCAATGCCGCATGGCCGTTGCTGGTGCGGCCTGCGTGGTGGTGCCGCAATCGGAACGCACCTCAAAACCCCCTGTCGAAATCGGTCAGGTGCTGGAGCGCGGGCAATATTCGATGTTGATGAATGCCCGCTACTATGGCCTGCCCGATGTCAGTGATGGCTGGGTCTATATGCAGATTGAGGACGAGATTTACCGCGTTGACTGGCGCACGCATCGGGTGCTGGAAAAGGTGACGGATCAGGCCAACCGGAACTGGTAGCCCTAGCCGGTCACGTCAAAATCATAAAGCCAGCCCAACCTGCGCAAAAAGGCATCGGGGGCCAGTTTGCCCATCGCGCGCAGGCCCGTGTGCGCCACCATGCGCGGCACCCCGCCAAGGTGGTAATTGCGCGCGTTGCGATTGGCGGCTTCGATTGCGCGGATCACCCGCGCACGGCGCGCAGATTGATAGGCCGCAAGCCCCTGTGCCAGATCGCTTTGTGCATCACAGATTTCTGCCAGCACATAAGCATCCTCGATCGCAAGGTTGGCCCCCTGCGCCAGAAAAGGCAGCGTGGGATGGGCTGCGTCGCCCAGAATGGCGATGCTGCCACGATGCCAGCGTGCCGCCACCGGATGCCGGAACAACCCCCAAAGATTGACCTTTTCGACCTCACCAAGGATGGATCCGACCTCCCAGCTGCAATCGGCAAAGGCCCGACGCAGGTTGCCGGGGTCGTCGTCGTGATGCCAGCCTTCTGCGGCCCAGCCGCGCCGTTGCTGTACCGCCACGATGTTCAAGCGCCCGCCCGCCAGCGGATAGGTCACCAGATGCCGCCCCGGCGCCATCCATATACGCGCCACAGGATCAGCCTGATCGGTGCGGATCATGGCGCGCCACGCCACCTGTCCAGTAAAGAACGGATCGGCAGGCGCATTGATCAGAGGGCGCGTCACGGCATGCAAGCCGTCCGCCCCGACCGTCAGGTCGGGCTTAACTTGCTGGTCTGCATGGGTAAAACTGCCATCAGCCGCCAATTGCGCAACGCGCGCATCAAGCTGCACGGTGACCCCTGCCGCAGCACAGGCGCGCGCCAGCACATCAATCAGGGCAGCGCGGTGATAAAACCGGTAAGGCGGGGTTTGGGCGCCCAGATCAAAGCGGGTGATCTCCCGCCCGCTCAGCGCATCCATCGGTGCCACCGCAGCGGCGGTGATCCCCGTGGCGTCCAGCGCCCGCTCTAGGCCAAGCGCATTCAGCGCGCGCGCGCCGTTGGGGGTGATCTGCAACCCTGCGCCGACCTCGGTCAGTGCAGGGGCCTGTTCATAGATGGTGACCTTGGCGCCTTGTCTGGCAAAGGCGAGTGCGGCGGTCAGGCCGCCGATACCGCCACCGATAATGGCGATATCGCGGTGTGCGTTATGCCCCACCTTAATCGTCGCGATGTACCTTTTCGCGGCGTTCGTGACGTTCCTGCGCTTCAAGGCTCATGGTGGCGATGGGCCGCGCGTCAAGACGCTTGAGCGAAATCGGCTCGCCCGTGATTTCGCAATAGCCGTATTCGCCTTCGTCGATGCGACGCAGGGCGGCGTCGATCTTGCTGACCAATTTACGCTGGCGGTCACGGGTGCGAAGTTCCAATGCGCGATCTGTTTCCTCGGACGCGCGGTCTGCGATGTCGGGAATATTGCGGGTCTGGTCCTTCATACCGGCGACCGTGTCGCGGCTGTCTTCCAAAAGCTCCGCCTTCCAAGCGTTGAGTTTGCGCCGGAAATACTCGGTCTGGCGCTCGTTCATGAACGGCTCATCATCTGCTGGGCGATAATCGTCGTCCAAAAACACTTCAGCCTTCATTATTTTCCCCTTTGCTCATCGCGCGTATCCCGCAGAGCCGGATCAGCGACACCCCTTTTAATTGGTGCCCGTTTACCCCCAAGCCCCACCTATGTCACCCCCCTTTTCATGCGTCACTAGGTGTTGATGATCGCCCCAGACCTGCGTAGGTTGCGACCAGACAACACGAGGCTTCCCATGCAGTTTACCGGCACCGACAGTTATGTGGCCACTGACGATCTGACCATGGCCGTGAATGCCGCTGTGACCCTCGAACGCCCCTTGCTGGTCAAAGGCGAACCAGGCACCGGCAAGACCGAACTGGCCCGTCAGGTCAGTGCCGCCTTGCGCCTGCCGATGTTCGAATGGCACATCAAATCCACGACTAAGGCCCAACAAGGGCTTTATGAATATGATGCGGTCAGCCGCTTGCGCGACAGCCAGTTGGGTGATGCGCGCGTGCATGATGTGGCCAACTACATCAAAAAGGGCAAACTGTGGCAGGCCTTCGGGGCTGATGGCAAAGTGCTGCTTTTGATTGATGAGATCGACAAGGCCGACATCGAATTTCCCAACGATCTGCTACAGGAACTCGACCGGATGGAGTTCCACGTCTACGAGACCGGCGAGACGGTCAAGGCCGTGCATCGCCCTGTCGTCATCATTACATCCAACAACGAAAAAGAACTGCCTGATGCGTTCTTGCGCCGTTGCTTTTTCCATTACATCCGCTTTCCCGACATCGAAACCATGCGCCGGATCGTCGAAGTCCATCACCCCGGCATCAAAGGTGATCTGCTGACCACCGCGCTGACGCAATTCTACGAGGTCCGCGAAACCGCAGGCCTGAAGAAAAAGCCGTCAACCTCGGAGGTGCTTGACTGGCTCAAGCTGCTTCTGGCCGAAGATCTGGATGCAGCCGACCTGAAACGCGACGCGGCCAATGCCTTGCCGAAACTGCACGGGGCTTTGTTGAAGAACGAACAGGACGTGCATCTGTTCGAGCGGCTGGCCTTTATGGCAAGAGGCCAGCGATAAGGCATGAGAATCGGTTGCCTTGCCTGAACTTGGCCGCAGTTTTGCCATAATCGA
>JBFEQR010000334.1:0-3478 GCA_041549425.1 Yoonia sp.
GACAGCCAAGAGGCGGAAACGCCAGAAAATGCCCCTGCGGTTGCAGAACAGGCCGCTGAAACAGATGCTGTAGTCGCGGTAGACGCGGAAGCACCGGCAGAAAAGCCCAAGCGCACGCGCAACCGCCGCAAGAAGCCCGCACCAGAGGCGGAGGCAACACCGGCCGCAGAAGAGGCTGCCCCGACAGAGGCAACTGCCGCTGAAACGACCGAGAAAAAGCCTGCGCCGAAAAAGCGCAAGCGCCGGACCAAAGCCGAGATCGAAGCGGAAAAGGCGGCCAAGGCAGAGGCAGAGCAAGCGTCGCCAGACGCGACAGCCAAGGAAGAAAAGCCAAAGCGCCGGAGCCGTGCAAAGCCGAAAGCAGAAGACACAGCCGCACCAGAGGCCGCGCCGACTGATACCGCAGCAGCGCCTGCGGCGGAACCGGCACCTGTGGCTGCACCTGAACCAGCGCCCGCGCCAGAAGCGGCACCTGAACCAGAAAAAGCCGAAGAACCGGCCGACGACAAACCCAAGCGCAAGGGCTGGTGGTCGCTGGGCCGCTAATGGCCTGATGTGATGCCGGTTTGGGGTGCTGCGGCATTCCCGAGGTTAGAATACGAAAAACGCCGCCCATCGGGCGGCGTTTTTTATGACCGGACGCCTGTTGTTGCGTTACAGCAAATCAGGCCTTACGGATGAAATAAAGCTGCGACGCACCAAGATCGCGGGTTTCTTCCAGCGCATGTCCGGCCTCGGCGCAGAAATGCGGCACGTCGATGATCGCTGCGGGGTCATCCGCCTCGACCCGCAAGACCTGACCGGTTTTCAGGGCCTGCAAACGCTTGCGCGCTTTCAGAACGGGCAGGGGGCACAGCAGCCCTTTGGCATCAAGTTCGGCATCAAATTCCATGCCCCAGAGGTAGGGCCGATATTTCAACTTGTCCACCAACTTGTGACCGGTTCGCACGTGACCTTCTGCGCCGCGTTGCGTAAGCAGGGGGCAAGAAGGAAACAAACGCCATGCTGGATACTGCCCTGATCTTTGACGCTGCTTTGCTGCCTGCCATGGTGATTGCAATGCTGGCCGGTATCCTGTCGTTCCTTAGCCCCTGTGTGCTGCCCGTTGTGCCGCCGTATCTGGCCTATATGGGCGGCGTCTCGGTCAGCGAGATGGAGGAGGCGGGGCGCGCGCGCAGGCGTGTTTTCCTATCTGCGGTGTTCTTTGTTCTGGGGCTGTCGACGGTCTTTCTTTTGCTCGGCTTCGCGTTTTCGGCGATGGGACGGGTGTTCCTGCAGGTGCAAGACTGGTTTCTGGTTATTGCCGGCGCGATGGTGATGATCCTTGGTGCCCATTTTGTGGGTGTGTTCCGCCTCGGGTTTCTGGACCGCGAATTGCGGGTGGATGCGGGCGACAAGGGCGGATCGGCCTTCGGGGCGTATCTTTTGGGCCTTGCATTTGCCTTTGGCTGGACGCCCTGCCTTGGTCCGATCCTTGGCGCGATCCTAAGCCTTGCGGCATCAGAGGCGGACGTGGCACGCGGCACGATCCTGCTGGCGGTCTATGCTTTGGGGCTGGGTATTCCGTTCCTGCTGGTCGCGGCGTTCTTTCCGCGCCTCAAGGGTGTTATGGGCTGGATGAAGCGGCACATGGACCGCATCGAGCGCGCGTCGGGCCTGTTGTTGTGGACCGTGGGTCTGATGATGATGACGGGGCAGTTTGCGGCCTTCAGTTACTGGCTTCTGGAACGTTTCCCTGCGCTGGCGCTGGTGGGCTAGGCTGCGATCCGCTAACGTCTGTCCAAGCACGCGGATGAGGCAGGGATGAGCGCAGACAACAGACGGGTCAAAACACGGCGGGTGTTCCATATCCCCGGTTATGATCCCTTTCATCCGCGCCGCTACCGCGAGCTTTATCGCACGGAAAGTGCGGCCCAAGCGCAGATCAGCGGCTACGAGATTGGCATCAAGGCCGCCACTTCCGACACGACATTTCGCTGGCAGGTGCAGGCGCGGATGGATGGCCACGATGTGGGTGCCCAGATTGACGTGCTGGTCTGGTCCGACATCGTGCGCGACAGCATGGCGCAATCCATTCCTGCCACCTATCTGCAACTGCTGCAAACCGCGTGGACCTACATCAGCACCGGCACGCTGCGCCGTCTGATGCGGATGCGCAAAGGGCCTGTGATTGCGGCCCTCTATCCGGTGATGATGTTGCTGGGGCAGCTTGTGCTGGCAGTGAGCGTCGGAGCTTTGGGTGCGGGGCTTGTTGGCGCTGGCATCACGGCGCTTTTGGGGGCGGATACGCTTGGTGGCGCAGTCTCGGTGCTGGAATGGGGGATTTTGCTGGGCGTCGCGGCTATGCTTCTGCGCTGGTTCAAGGCCCACGATAACAAACTCTTTGCCTATTACCTGATGCATGACTACGCGTTTTCGGCGCGCTATAAAGGGGCCAACCCGCCCGCGCTGGAAACTCGTATGAAGGCCTTTGGCGATCTGATTGCCGCAGCCTTGGCCGAAGATGTGGACGAGGTTCTGGTCGTCGGCCATTCCTCGGGCGCGCATCTGGCTGTGTCGATCCTTGCGGACATCATCCGCGATGGCCGCTTGCCGCAAGACGGACCAAAACTGGCGTTTCTGTCGCTGGGGCAGGTGGTGCCGATGGTATCATTCCTGCCCAAGGCGGGCGGGTTGCGGCGCGATCTGGCGTTCCTGAGCACGATCAAAGAGGTCGCCTGGGTCGATGTCACAGCCCCCGGTGACGGCTGTTGTTTTGCCCTGTGTGATCCGGTGGCGGTGACAGGCGTCGCCCCGAAAGACAAACACTGGCCGCTGGTGATCTCGGCCGCCTTTACCCAAAGTCTGACACCGACACGCTGGAAAGCCCTGCGCTGGCGCTTTTTCCGGCTGCATTTCCAATACCTTTGCGCCTTTGATCAGCCCAAGGATTACGACTATTTCCAGATCACCGCCGGACCGCTTATGTTGATTGACCGCTATCGGACGCGCAAACCGTCGCAGTCCCGCATCGACACTCCGGTCTCCAAATTCACCAGTTTCGCCGTATGACAAAGCTGCCACCAAAACCGGCGTCACGGCCTGAAAAAGTATCGCTCTGGCGGCATTTGCGCCTGTTTCGCAAGGATATCCTGTCAGCCCAGCCCGCCAAGCTTTACGGGGCGTGGATGGCAGAGTTCCGCACGCCGTTCTTTCGGAGCTATTTGATCAACGATCCTGAACTTGCGCGGCAGGTCCTGACCGAAAATCCCGAAGCCTTTCCCAAATCCGAGCGCATCGGTGCGGGCTTGCGGCCTTTGCTGGGAAATAGCGTCTTTTTGACCAATGGCGCGGTCTGGGAGCGGCAAAGACGCATCATTGATCCCGCCTTTGCGGGGGGGCGGATGCGCGATACCTTTCCGGGTATTCTGGCGGCAGCGGATGCAGGGGTAGAACGGCTGGGCCATATGGCCGATGGCACCCCGCAGGAAATGGAGGC
>JBFEQR010000335.1:0-3474 GCA_041549425.1 Yoonia sp.
ATATGTGCAGACGGGTTTCAGAAATGCAACGCCAACGAAAAACGCCCGCCAAATGGCGGGCGTTTGTGTCGTGTCCTCAAGGTCCGGCTCGCCTTAGCGACGCAGGCCCAGACGCTTGATCAGGTCCTGATAGCGCGCTTCGTCCTTGGACTTTGTATAGTCCAGAAGCTTACGACGCAGGGCGACCATTTTCAGCAGACCACGGCGACCGTGGTTGTCTTTTTTGTGGGTCTTGAAGTGCTCTGTCAGTGTCGCGATGCGGCTGGACAGGATTGCGACTTGCACCTCGGGGGAACCGGTGTCGCCCTCTTTGGTTGCAAATTCCTTCATGATCCGTGTTTTTTCTTCAGCAGTAATCGACATCGGGGTCTCCTTTAAGGTTTGTGTGAATGGCACGATCCGGGATGTCGTCCAGAAAGGCCCGTGGAGGGTCCGGCAAAGCAATACTTTGCGCAGATGCGTGCGTTTAGGGGGATTCCCCAAGAAAGGAAAGCGTTTTGTTAGGCAGCGACCAGCGACACTGTGGACACATCCAGCGTGTCGAGATTGTCAAAGATCGCCACGACTTCACCATCGGCAATCAGCGTCAGGCCCGCATCCGTCATTTCCGTGCCAAGCGTCGGGATTTCACCTTCATAGGTGATTTCGATCCGGTCCTCGGTCATGTCGAAATCTTCAATGACGGGCGCGCCGTTGCGATCCAGTTCAAAACGGTCCGCGCCGGTGCCGCCATGCAGATGATCCGTGTCGCCTCCGCGTAGGATATCGTCACCCGCGCCGCCATTAAGGTAATCGCGATCATCATCGCCGCGATCATAAAGCACATCATCGCCGCTGCCGCCGTGCAGCGTATCAGCCCCGTCGCCGCCCACCAGCGCGTCATTGCCCAATGATCCCAAAAGCGCGTCATCGCCTGCGCCCCCCATCAGCACGTCATCGCCCTCGCCACCGTTCAGCGCGTCGTCGCCTTCGCCACCGGAAAGGATATCGTCGCCGACATGACCGTTCAGCGCATCGTTGCCAGCCTCGCCTTCCAGAATGTCGTCACCGCGGCCCCCGTGCAGGGTATCATCGCCCGCGCCGCTGATCAGGCGGTCGTTGCCGTCTTCACCGTCAAGATAGTCGTCGCCAGCACCGGTGCGGATAATGTCATCGTCGTCCCCTGAAAAGCTGACGGTATCGGCATCGTCCGGCGCAATCAGATCGTCGATCGGGACGATTTCGACGCTGGGATCGGGTTCATCTGCAGCGCGCGTCGCCTCTGACGCGTCTGTTTCTTCGTCTTCGCCTGTATCCATGAACAGAAGCGCGGTTACCGCCACCCCCATCAATCCCAAGATTGCGAACATCCTATCGACCTGTCTGACCACGAGCCGCCCCCCGGCCCCTTGGTCGCTGACACTAGCATATCTGACCCGATGGCAGAGCCGGAAAAGGTGCAAATGGTTAACGGGTCAGCTGGGCTGCCACAGCACCGGATCTTGGCGATAGCTGATGTAAAGCGGATGTTTGGGATGCCCGTGCTTGCTAAGCCCCAGTGTGTAGACCGGTTTGCCCGTCGCGTGCAGAATTTCCGCCATCTGTGGCCCACGCTTCAGATGTGCGCCATGCGTGCCCCATGCGGCAATCACAAGGTCGGCCCAATCCACACCGGTCAGGATAGCGGCATCGTTCGCAGGTCCGATCGGGTCGGCTGCCTTGCGCATGGCAAACGGATCGGTATCGCGCCACGCAAAGATATTGGTCACCTGAAATGCCCCGAAACCCAGCGCACGGGCGCGGCGTTCACAGCGCTCGACGGTGGGGTCGTTTTGCACTTCGGTCGCTTTGGACGGGTTGAGCATGATAAACAGAACCCGCCTGCCGCCCGCATCCCATGTCCGTGTCAACGCGTAGCGATAGCGTTCGCAATCCGAATAGACAGCCGTTGATGGCGCATCGTCCTTGATATGCGTGCGCGTGATCACGTCAGGTGACAAAAACACGCGACGGCTGCAGTTCACCCCCGCGGTAGGTGCCGACAGCGATGGCCTTGCCGTCGTATGAGGCCCAGACCTCTTCGCCGTATTCGACGTCGCTGGCGATGACCGATGCGGGGTTGCCGTTGCGCAGCTTTGCCACGCTTTCGGCCAGACAGCGCACCTCGGGCAGGTCGGACAACCCCACCTCGAGCGGTTGGAGGTAGGCGTCAAGCGCGCCGGTCTTGGCCTTGGCGTCGATTTCCTCAACGGTGATCCCGTCGCTGGCCTGAAACGGCCCCGACCAGATGCGGCGCAGCGATTTGACATGGGCCTTGCAGCCCAGTGCATTGCCCAGATCGCGTGCGATCGACCGCACATAGCCGCCTTTGCCGCAGGTCATTTCCAGCACGACATGATCCGCATCGGGGCGGTCGATCAGCAGCAGCTCTTCCACCCACAGGGGGCGTGCGGCCAGTTCCATCTCTTCGCCGTCGCGGGCCTTTTTGTAGGCGCGTTCGCCGTCCACCTTGACGGCTGAAAACTGCGGCGGGACCTGCATGATGTCGCCGACAAAAGCGCCAAGGGCGGCTTTGATCGCGTCGTCATCGGGGCGCAGATCAGAGGTTGCAATGATTTCGCCTTCGGCGTCGTCGGTTTTGGTGGCCTGCCCCAGACGCACGGTGAATGTGTAGGCCTTCAGCGCATCGGTGATGTAGGGCACGGTCTTGGTGGCCTCACCAAGTGCCACGGCCAGCACGCCTGTCGCCTCGGGGTCAAGGGTGCCTGCATGGCCTGCTTTCTTTGCATCCATCGCCCAGCGCACTTTGTTCACAACAGCGGTCGACGTGATGCCGGCGGGTTTATCCACCACAAGCCAACCGGAAATATCGCGGCCTTTACGTTTGCGCGCCATGTGTTTGCCCCTTGTCAGAATGGGCGCTTGCTAGTGGGTCCGGGCAGGGGGGTCAATATGGGGTGTTGCTTGACGGAACAGGACGCGCTGTTCATGCTTCAAAACTGATCGTGGAAGGGTGAGTTGTCTTGCCTTGCTGATTTATGCGGTCTTCTGGTTACGGCTGGATGAAGGGCACTCTGGCGGATGATGATATGACATTTCTGGGAATTGATCTGGGCACCTCGGGGCTGCGGGCCGTGTTGGTGGATGAAGACGGCGAAACCATTGGCGCGGCACAGCGCAGTTTCACGGTCGCGCACCCGCACCCGCGTTGGGCCGAACAGGCGCCGTCTGCGTGGATCGCGGCCCTTGAGGATGCAGTCGCGGAGCTGCGCGCGGCCTTCCCGCGGTTTTCCGATTTGCGCGGGATCGGGGTGTCGGGCCATATGCATGGCGCAACATTGCTTGATGCCGCAGGCGAGGTTTTGCGCCCCTGCATCCTGTGGAACGACACACGCGCCCACGCCGAAGCGGCGATGCTGGACAACATGCCGGAGGTGCGCGCGCTTTCCGGCAATATCGTCTTTCCGGGATTTACCGCGCCCAAGCTGCTGTGGC
>JBFEQR010000336.1:0-3469 GCA_041549425.1 Yoonia sp.
AACGAACGCCGTGGGCGTGCTGGCTGTGGTGCAGGCGCTGGGCGCGGACCCTGTGGCGGCATCGCTTGATATCGCGTCATGGGTGCCACCTGCGGGGCGCGGCACGCGCGAGGTGATCGTCACCGACATGGCCAATGATGGCGAAAGCCTTGAAATGCTTGACGATGCGTTCAACGCGAATCCCACGTCTTTGGCTGCGTCCCTTGAAGTGCTGGCCGTCTCTACCCCGTCCGACAATGTGGGCCGGATTATCAAAGGACGGCGGGTCGCGATCTTGGGCGACATGCTGGAACTGGGCGAGGCAGAGGTTGCGATGCATCGCGACATGGCACAAAACCCGCATCTGCAAAGCCTTGATCTTGTTCATTGTGCCGGTCCCTTGATGCGGCATCTTTGGGAGGCGCTGCCGGAGCGGCAACAGGGCATCTGGGCCGAAACAGCGCAAGAGTTGGTGCCGCAGGTGACCCGTCTTGTGGATGCTGGCGATGTGGTTCTGGTGAAGGGCTCAAAAGGATCAAAAGTCAGCCTTGTCGTTGACGCCATTCGAAAACTGGGGCATCGCCGCCCGAAAGAAGAATAGGATTTACCCATGCTTTACTGGCTGACAGCCCTTTCGGACGGCGGCGATTTCTTCAACCTGTTCCGCTATATTACGTTTCGTGCCGGCGGGGCCTTCATGACGGCTTTGCTGTTCGGGTTCATCTTCGGGCCGCCGCTGATCAACGTGCTGCGCCGCAAACAAGGCAAGGGCCAGCCCATCCGTGATGACGGACCGGAGGGGCATTTTGCCAAGGCAGGGACGCCCACGATGGGCGGGCTTTTGATCGTGGGGGCGCTGACGTTTTCCACCCTGCTTTGGGCGCGTCTGGACAACCCGTTCGTGTGGATGGTCCTGTTTGTGACCCTCTCTTTTGCGGCCATCGGATTTGCGGATGACTATGCCAAGGTGTCCAAGCAGAATACCTCTGGCGTGTCGGGCAAGATCAGGATTTTATTGGGGATTTTGATTGCGGGGATCGCCGGATACTGGGCTGCGGCCTATCACCCCGATGATCTGACCAACCAACTGGCACTGCCCATCTTCAAGGACACGCTGGTCAATCTGGGCATTCTGTTCATTCCTTTCGCGATTGTCGTGATCGTGGGGGCGGCCAATGCGGTTAACCTGACCGATGGTCTGGACGGCCTGGCGATCATGCCGGTGATGATTGCGGCAGGCACATTCGGCGTGATTGCTTATGCTGTCGGGCGCACCGATTTTACCGAATATCTGGATGTGCATTACGTGCCGGATACCGGTGAACTGCTGATCTTTACCATGGGGCTGATCGGGGGCGGTCTGGGCTTTTTGTGGTATAATGCGCCCCCCGCGGCTGTGTTCATGGGGGACACCGGATCGCTGGCGCTGGGCGGTGCTTTGGGCGCGATTGCCGTGGCCACCAAACACGAAATCGTTCTGGCCATCGTCGGCGGTCTGTTCGTGGTCGAGGCCCTGTCGGTTATCATTCAGGTGCTTTATTTCAAGAAAACGGGGCGTCGTGTCTTTCTGATGGCGCCGATCCATCACCACTACGAGAAAAAGGGCTGGGCCGAGCCGCAAATCGTGATCCGTTTCTGGATCATCTCGCTGATCCTCGCGATGATCGGTCTTGCCACGCTGAAGGTGCGCTAGACGATGATACCGGTTCAGGGATATCAGGGGCGCAAGGTTGCCGTTCTGGGGCTTGGCCGCTCGGGGCGGGCCACGGCGGCGGCACTGGTTGCCGGTGGCGCGCATCCTGTTGTCTGGGACGACAGCGCTGTTGCGCGCGACGCCGCAGAGGCGGACGGGCTTGATGTTGTTGACCTGACCAAACCGGGTGCGCTGACGGATGTGGCGGCCCTGATTGTCAGCCCGGGCATTCCGCATCTGTACCCCGCACCCAATCCTGTGGTTGCGGCGGCGTGGGACGCCGATGTGCCTGTCGACAATGATATCGGGCTTTTCTTCAGGTCTTTTGCAACGGTGGATTGGGACAGTTTCGACACCACGCCGCGGGTCATTGCGGTGACGGGATCAAACGGGAAATCCACAACCGCCGCCCTGATCCATCACATATTGGTCGAAAACGGCCGCCCTGCGCAGCTTGCGGGTAATATCGGGCGCGGTGTTCTGGACATTGACCCCGCCCATGACGGCGAAGTCGTGGTGCTGGAGCTGTCGTCCTATCAGACTGATCTGGCGCGCAGTATGACGCCTGACGTTGCAGTCTGGACGAACCTGAGCCCCGATCACATGGACCGGCACGGTGGCTTTGGTGGATACTTTGCGGCCAAGCGCAGGCTTTTTGCCGAAGGCGGGCCCGACCGTGCGGTCATCGGGGTGGATGAACCCGAAGGCCGCTATATCGCCAACCAGATGATCGAAGGGCCGGGTGATGATCGTGTAATCCGTATCTCGTCCGGTCAGAAACTGGCAGGGCAGGGGTGGAGCGTGTTTGCGCGCAAAGGGTTCCTGTCCGAATTCCGCAAAGGCCGTCAGATCGGCGCGATTGACTTGCGCGACATACCCGGTTTGCCAGGGGCCCATAATCACCAGAACGCCTGTGCCGCCTATGCCGCCTGCCGCACTTTGGGGATCGGACCGCGCGGGATCGAGTCCGCTTTGCGCAGCTACGGCGGGTTGCCGCACCGCAGCCAGCTGATCGCGACCGAAGGCGGCGTGCAGTATATCAACGACAGCAAGGCGACCAATGTCGATAGCGCTGCCAAGGCGCTGCAGGCCTTTGCCAAAGTCCGCTGGATTTGTGGCGGCTTGCAGAAAGACGGCGGGCTAGAGGGGTTGCTTCCCCATCTGGGGCATGTCGTCAAAGCCTATGTCATCGGGCGCGAGGCGGCCGATTTCGCACGTCAGTTGGGCGGGATCGACGCCGAAGTCTGTGGCAACATGGACGTCGCCGTGGCCCGTGCCAAAGCCGAGGCGCAAACGGGCGACGTTGTGCTGCTTGCACCAGCGGCGGCATCATTCGATCAATACGACAGCTTTGAAAAACGCGGCGAGGATTTTATCGCACGGGTCAAGGATGCCATCGGGCAGGGTGGATAAATATCCACCTTACTTTGCCGCAATCGCCTGCCCCGCAGCCCAGCCTGAAGACCAGGCCCACTGAAAGTTGTACCCGCCTAGCCAGCCGGTGACATCGACACATTCACCGATGAAATAGAGCCCTTTTACGTCTTTGGCTTCCATCGTCTTGGACGATAGCGCGTCGGTATCGACGCCGCCCAATGTCACTTCTGCGGTGCGATAGCCCTCTGATCCGGCGGGCCGTAATTCCCACGCAGAAAGTCGGGTGCACAGGGCCGCGAGCCTTTCATCGCTTTGATCTGCGATATTGCCTTGCAGGTCGATCTCTTCGCCAAGATGCGCGACCAGACGCGCAGGGATATGCAGGCCCAGCACTGTGGTCAGCGCCTTGCGGCCTTCGGT
>JBFEQR010000337.1:0-3455 GCA_041549425.1 Yoonia sp.
ATGTCACCGGCCCATGCCTCTTCGGCCAGTTCGCGGTCGGCGGCCAGAAACAGCACAGGGTTGGTCACTGCCATCTGTTTCTTGCTGCGCACATGGGTCAGTTTCATGCCCCGTTCAAAATGCCCCGAGGCCAGCCGCAGGAACGCCACGCGGTCGCGGTGGTTGGGGTCCATATTGGCCTGCACCTTGAAGACGAAACCGGTCACCTTCTTTTCCTCGGGCGCGACATTGCGGGGCTGGGCGGACTGCACCTGCGGTTCCGGCCCGTAGGTCGCCAGCCCGTCCATCAGTTCCTTGACCCCGAAAGAGTTCATCGCAGAGCCGAACCAGATCGGCGTCATGGACCCGTTCAGCAGGGCCTCGGGATCAAGTTCGGGCAAAAGTTCCTTTGCCATCTCGATTTCTTCAAGGAATTTCTCCAGCAGATGCGCAGGCACATGTTCGGCCAGCTTGGGGTCATCCAGACCGCTGATCTGGATGCTTTCGGCCACCTTGTTACGGTCTGCACGGTCCATCAATTCCAGCTTGTCGCGCAGGATATCATAGCAGCCAATGAACTCGCGGCCGACCCCGATGGGCCAAGAGGCCGGTGTGACGTCAATCGCAAGGTTTTCTTGGATTTCATCAATAATCTCGAAGGTATCGCGGCTTTCGCGGTCCATTTTGTTGCAAAATGTCAAGATCGGCAGGTCGCGCAAACGGCAAACCTCGAACAGTTTCCGCGTCTGGCTTTCCACACCTTTGGCCCCGTCGATCACCATCACGGCGGCGTCCACCGCCGTCAGCGTGCGATAGGTATCTTCGGAAAAGTCCGAGTGGCCGGGCGTATCCACCAGATTGAACCGGTACTTTTCGAAATCAAACGACATCGCGGATGCGGACACAGAGATGCCGCGATCCTTTTCCATCTGCATAAAGTCCGACCGCGTGCGGCGTGCTTCGCCCTTGGCGCGCACTTGGCCAGCCATCTGGATGGCACCGCCATAAAGCAGGAATTTTTCCGTCAGTGTCGTCTTGCCTGCGTCGGGGTGCGAAATAATCGCAAAGGTCCGGCGGCGGGCGATTTCGGGGGGAAGGTCAGGGCGATTTGTCATGCTGTGTGACTTATGCGCTTGCAGGGGAAAGGGCAATCGGTCCGGTCGGGCTTAACGAAAGTTTCGCGAACTCCGCTTAGGGTCGGGGCATGATCTGCGCTGATGTAAAATGGCTGGCGGTGTGTGCCCTGTGTCTGACGCTGCCGGCCTGTATGGGCGGCGGGGGTGGTGGCGCGGTTGGTGGCGGCGGCGGCGGGGGTGGTGGCCCCCCTGTCGATCCACGCCTTGCGCGACTTGATGACTACGGCGCGCAAAAACAGCGGGTCCTTGGCGATCCTGCCGCAGGGCTGGCGGGGATGCCTGTTGCGGATGACATTCCCACCGCAGGCACGGCGGACTTCACCGGCAGTGCGACCTTACGGGTCGAGGTAGCGGGCGATCCGCTTGTGCTTTTTGGCGATGCGACGATCAGCACCGATTTCGAGGTGGGAAACACGACAGGCACTCTGGACCGCTTTTTTGGGGGCACGGCAAACGGCCCTGTCGCGGATTACGCGGGCACCGTCACCATGACCGCAGGGGTATTGGGGCAGGGGACCGCCATGCAGTATCAGGGCGCATTGTCGGCAACGGGGCAGGAACTGGGGCTGGACGGGACAGCAACGGTTCTGCTGGTGGGGCAGCCAGTGGCAGGCATCGCCGTCTCTGATCTGGAGGGGGTGGTGACCCTGAACGCCACACCACAGGACGCGACCCTGATCGTCATCGGAGAAGGGGTTGTCGTGCCGCCCCCAGCGCCGACAGATTAGCGCGCGTTCACTGCGATGATGCTTTTCGCAGCAAGGCGGCCGCCTTGGCCAGCGGAATCAGGTTGTCTTTGACCTCGTAATCCAGATGGCCGCGGTCCTTGTGGCGCAGACCCTTGACGCCCTCGGGCAGGGCCGCACTGGTGGAGGGGTCCACCAGATGCGATTCTGCCGCGATCCCTTCGGCATAGATGATGTGATGCGCCTCGAATATCAGCTGGAAATAGTCGATGAACCCGCCGCGCCGGCGCAACACACTGTGCCCGTCGACCAGATGGCGGGCCTTGATCAGGATTTCGGCGCGACCGGCCCCTAAGGCATCTTCGCGCTGGTACACAAACAAACGATGGTCGGGGCGCAGCACCAGATCGCCTTCGTTGTGCAGCGCGCCTTTGGTGATGACCACAGGGGCAAAGCTGCCGGTGGCACGCAGCGTCGCCTGTCCCATGATCTGCACAGGCTGGCGACCGGCGTCACGGGTCAGGATCATGTCACCGGGGCGGATGTCCTCGATCGGGCGCATTTGCCCGTCCGCCATTGTAATCCTTGTGCCCCGCGCAAACGACCCGCTGGCCACTTCGGCAAAACGTCTGGTGGCTGTATGGCGTGCAATCCCCACAAGGCGGTAATCGACATCGGGCTGCAGTTCACCCAAGGGCAGGACAAAAATCCCCGCGACGGCCTCGTCCTGGACATCGACCAGCACCAAGGCTTCGTGGGTGCCCCCGTTCGGGGCCATGAAAGTCAGGCAGCAATCAAGGTGGATGACGCTGTGGCGGGCCTGCGCGCGGTGCAATCCGGTGTCGTCAGAACGGATGTCCAACACTTGCAGGGTGCTGCCGTTCGTGATGGTGAACACATCGTCCAAAATCAGTTCGTCGGCAAATGACAACGGCTCGCCTTTCATGACGCCTTCGCTGGCGATCACGTCCTCTGCGGCGTAGACCTCGAATGTCATGGGGCGGCTTGTCATGGCATGGAACTACACTGCCTTGCACGGCGGGCCAAGCGTGCGGTGAAAAAAGCAGCCGATTATTTGCCGATCACGGGTCAGAGTGCTAGATGCCTTCACACAGAGTTATCAAAAAGGGACGGCAAGAATGGATCTCGGGATCAAAGGAAAGCGTGCGCTGGTCTGCGCATCGTCAAAAGGTTTGGGGCGCGGTTGTGCCGAGGCGTTGGCCGCGGCTGGCGTCGATCTGGTGCTGAACGCCCGCGGGGCAGAGGCGCTTGAAGCCACAGCAGAGCACATCCGCAGCACGTATGGCGTCAACGTCGTGGCCGTGGCCGCCGATGTCGCCACAGACGAAGGGCGCGCGGCCTTGCTGGCAGAAGCGGGCGATGTGGATATTCTGGTCAACAATGCCGGTGGTCCGCCTCCGGGGATGTGGTCCGACTGGGATCGCGACGATTTCATCGCAGCGCTGGATGCCAACATGCTGGCGCCGATCGCCCTGATGAAAGCCCTGATGCCTGCCATGATCGACAAAGGCTGGGGACGTGTGGTCAACATCACCTCCGGCTCTGTCAAGGCACCTATTCCGCAGCTGGGCCTGTCCAATTCGGCCCGTGCCGGTCTGACCGGCTATGTCGCGGGAACCGCGCGGCAGGTTGC
>JBFEQR010000338.1:0-3447 GCA_041549425.1 Yoonia sp.
AGCGCCAACCGAGTGTGGCGCCAATTTCGTCCGTCCACATCGCATCATCAGGCATCTGGCGGCTGTGATAGACGCGAATGCGCGTCGCGGCCATTTCAAGTGCTGCGCGGTCTTGATCGCTGACTTTGGCACATTCGGCCGCGATCTCCGCCTCGCTGAAGCGCATCGTTTGCGGCGTCAGCGCAAGCCGGTCGAATTTTGCGGTCAGTTCCAGCACAGCGGCATCGCCGCGCTTGCGCACATCTGCGATAATCTCCGCTACGACATGATCGACATCTGGGCTATCTTCACGTTTAGCCCCCAGAAGGGCAGTGAAACGGGCCTCGAAATCGGCATCGGTTGTAGAAAGAAACTGTGGCATCGCGAACTCCTTGAAGAAACCACATAGCGGGGCAGGCGGGGTCCTTCAATGCCGGTGTCTTCTTGAATTAGTCGGGGTGTGACGGGGCCTTGGCCGACGGGGCCACATAGGGGCGTGTCACGTCCTGCAAAAGCACCTCGAGTGCTTCGACCTCCAAGGCAATCGCACCGTCACCCGCAAGGGTCAGTTCAATGCGGCCAGTGCCGTCTTCGCCAGCTTCAAAGGCCATCGAAAGCAGGGAATAAACCATGTCGGTGTCTGATTTATCCACGCCCTGGCTTTGCACACGCATGACGTCTTCGAAGGCAAGAACCGATTGCACGCGCTCATAATCACGCTTGCGCTGGCGGGCCTTGTCTGCGTCTTCCCAACGGAACCTGTTGAGCAGGATCGCAAAGCGGCGCGTCTTTTTATCCCAGCGCATTTCCGCGCCGGGGAACACGGCGTCTTGCACCAAAGCGGCCAAGACACTCAGGTCTTCTGCGTCCAGCGCCTTGAGGCGCAAGGGTGCTTCGCGTCCGTCTTCGAAGGTGGCGTCTTCAGTCATCCCGAAACCCTTTCGATCTTGGCGCCAACGCCGCTGAGTTTCTCTTCGATGTGTTCGTAGCCGCGATCAAGGTGGTAGATGCGGCTGACGGTTGTTTCGCCCTCGGCGGCAAGACCGGCAAGGATCAGGGATACCGATGCGCGCAAGTCGGTCGCCATGACAGGCGCACCTTTCAGCCGGTCAACGCCATTCACGGTCGCGACGCCACCATGCACTTCGATGTCTGCACCCATGCGGATCAGCTCAGGCGCATGCATAAAGCGGTTTTCAAAGATCTTTTCCTCAAGCACCGATGTGCCCTGTGCTGTACACAGCATCGCCATCATCTGGGCCTGCAAATCTGTCGGGAAGCCGGGAAAGACTTCGGTAGTGACATCCACGGCCTTGGCACGGTCGGTGCGGCGTTTGACCTTGAGGCCATCCTTCGTTTCGGTGACGTCCACGCCCGCGGCATCAAGTTTTTCAACAAATGACCCCACCAGATCAAGACGCCCGCCAAGGCATTCCACCTCGCCACCCGCAAAAACGGGGGCTAGCATATATGTGCCCAGTTCGATGCGGTCGGTGACGACCGGATGGGTGGCCGCGCCAAGGCTGTCCACGCCTTGGATGGTGATCGTGCTGGTGCCTTCGCCTTCGATCTGCGCGCCCATGCGGCGCAGGCACTGGGCAAGGTCCACAATCTCTGGCTCGCGGGCGGCATTTTCGATGACTGTCGTGCCTTTTGCCAAAGTGGCAGCCATCAGCACGTTTTCGGTCGCTCCGACCGAAGCAAAGCGCAAAGGCACCTTCGCGCCCTTCAATCCGCCTTTGGCCACGGCATGCAGATAACCGTCTTTGAGTTCAATCTCTGCGCCCATCGCCTCGAGTGCGGTGACGTGGATATCCATCGGGCGCGCGCCAATCGCACAACCACCGGGAAGGGACACGACCGCCTGATGGTGGCGCGCCAGAAGCGGGCCAAGCACAAGGTTGGAGGCGCGCATCTTGCGCACGATCTCATAGTCGGCGGTGGTCGATGTCATGGCGTGGCTGGATAGCACCTGCACCTTACCGTCCTGCATGGATGTGACTTCCACGCCCAGCGACTGCAACAGCGCCGTCATGGTCTTGATGTCCGACAGGCGCGGTGCGTTGGTCAGGGTCAGCGGTTCCTCTGACAAAAGGGTCGCGGGCATCAGCGTCAGGGCAGCGTTTTTGGCCCCCGCGATGGCGATTTGACCGTGAAGGGGGGTGCCGCCTGTAACCAGAATCGAATCCATGCCTGTCTACTCTTTCTTTTCTGCCGACGCGCCTCTTGCGCGGGCCTGAGCCTTGCGTTTGGCCATATTGGCCTTCAACGCCGCCTTCAACCTGTCTTCGCGGGTTTGGGCGGTCTTGTCGGCCTTTGCCTTGTTGTGTTTGTCGCTCATAACCGCGGTCTTATCAAAAGGGTCAAAAACCGTCCAGTGAGGGCTTGCACCAAAGCGCGATTGCGTCTAATTCCCCCGCACTACCGGATGCTGTGGTAGCTCAGTGGCAGAGCACACCCTTGGTAAGGGTGAGGTCGAGAGTTCAATCCTCTCTCACAGCACCATCTTTCTTCTTTGAGCAATGTTTGCACCTGTCGCAGGGTCGGGAGCCTCCGGCGGGGATATTTATGCTCGGAAGAAGTGGGGGAACGGAAGTAGAACAAGGGTTGTCTTGACAGGTGCTTGACGCTATGTGTGAGGGATGAGCAGTTTTTCCGAAGATGATGCCTTTGAGGCCGCCGCCGTCCCGTTGAGCCAAAGGGCGATGGCGCGGCCTGCGACGCCCTATCTGGACAGTCTGAACCCCGCGCAGCGCGAGGCCGTTGAAACGGTTGCCGGACCAGTCTTGATGCTGGCCGGTGCGGGCACAGGTAAGACCAAGGCGCTGACGACGCGCATCGCGCATCTGCTGGCAACTGGCACTGCGCGCCCGCACGAAATTCTGGCGGTCACTTTTACCAACAAGGCTGCGCGCGAAATGAAGTCGCGCATTGGCGGTCTGATGGGCGAGGCCGTTGAGGGGATGCCTTGGCTTGGCACCTTTCACGCGGTCTGCGCCAAGCAGTTGCGTCGCCATGCCGAACTGGTCGGATTGAAGTCCAATTTCACCATTTTAGACACCGACGACCAGATCAGGTTGATGAAGCAACTGATCGAGGCTGCGGGCATCGATCACAAGCGTTGGCCCGCGCGGATGCTGTCTGGCATCATCGACGGCTGGAAGAACAAGGCGCTGACGCCTGACAAGATACCCGTCGCCGAAAGTGGTGCTTTTGACCACAAAGGGGTGGAGCTTTACGCCGCCTACCAGCGCCGCCTGCTGGAGCTGAATGCCGTCGATTTTGGCGATATCCTGCTGCATATGGTCACGATCTTTCAAAAGCACCCAGATGTCTTGCAGCAATACCAACGCTGGTTCCACTATATTCTGGTGGACGAGTATCAGGACACCAACGTGGCCCAATATATGTGGCTGCGCCTGCTGGCGGCATCGCACAAGAATATCTGCTGCGTGGGCGATGACGACC
>JBFEQR010000339.1:0-3441 GCA_041549425.1 Yoonia sp.
ACCGGCCAGCCAAGGTTCAGACCATAATTGAACGAGGCCCGCGCAAAATCGAAGATCGAGGCGTCAAGGTTATACATGCCCATCGCCACACCGGCACCGGGGCTGTCGAAGACCTCTTTTTCGATCACTGTGCCATCGTCGCCTTCGAATTTCATGGTCAGCTTGCCGGGGCCGGGCATCAGAAAATCGGTGGCTTTGTATTGATCGCCATAGGCATGACGCCCGATGACAATCGGATCGGTCCAGCCGGGCACAAGGCGCGGGACGTTCTTGCAGATGATCGGCGCGCGGAACACCACACCGCCAAGAATATTGCGGATCGTACCATTGGGCGAACGCCACATCTTTTTCAGGCCGAATTCCTCGACCCGCTGTTCATCGGGCGTGATCGTCGCACATTTGACCCCGACGCCGATTTCCTTGATCCGCTCGGCAGCCTGAACGGTGATCAGGTCATTGGTTTCGTCGCGGACTTCCATCGCCAGATCGTAATAAAGCAGGTCCACATCCAGATAGGGCAGGATCAGCTTGTCCTTGATGAAATGCCAGATGATCCGTGTCATTTCGTCCCCGTCAAGTTCGACAATGGGGTTTTCTACCTTGATCTTGGACATGCGCGACCTCCGGCTGGATGGGATTCTGGTTTGGGGGATAGCGTATATCAGTCAGCGCGAAAAGCACTGTATGCATTTGTATACGAAAGACAGGGGATGGTAGGCCCGGCAGGACTTGAACCCGCAACCAAAGCGTTATGAGCGCTCTGCTCTAACCAATTGAGCTACAGGCCCCCTTGTGAAATCGGAGTAGCAGACGGGGCAGGGTGGTCAAGCCCGCGATGCGTGGAAATTGAACTTAGGCCGTTCCATTTGCAGCCGCGATGCGCTAACGACGCGGAAAATGACAGGAGTGCCCCGAATGACCGCTAAGAATGGCCTGACATATGCCGATGCCGGCGTGGATATTGATGCTGGCAATACGCTGGTGGAACGGATCAAACCGGCGGCCAAGCGGACGGCCCGCCCCGGGGTGATGGCAGGTCTGGGCGGCTTTGGTGCGCTGTTTGATCTCAAAGGGGCGGGGTATACCGACCCTGTGCTGGTTGCGGCCACTGACGGTGTGGGCACCAAACTGCGGATCGCGATTGATACAGGCAATGTCGATACAATCGGCATTGATCTGGTTGCGATGTGTGTCAACGATCTGGTCTGTCAGGGCGCGGAACCTCTTTTCTTTCTTGATTACTTTGCCACCGGCAAGCTGGAACTGGATGCGGCGACCCGCATCATCGAAGGCATCGCGGCAGGCTGCGCGGCCTCCGGCTGTGCGCTGATCGGGGGCGAAACCGCAGAAATGCCGGGCATGTATGAAGCAGGCGATTTCGACTTGGCCGGTTTTGCGGTGGGCGCGATGGAACGCGGCACCGACCTGCCCAAAGGCGTGGTCGAAGGTGATGTGCTGCTGGGCCTTGCCTCTGACGGGGTGCATTCGAACGGCTATTCGCTGGTGCGCCGGATTGTCGAAGTGTCGGGCCTGTCTTGGGATGATCCGGCACCTTTTGCCGATGAAAAGCTGGGCACGGCCCTGCTGGCCCCGACGCGGCTTTACGTCAAACAGGCGCTGGCTGCGGTGCGGGCAGGGGGCGTGCATGCGCTGGCCCATATCACCGGCGGTGGTCTGACCGAAAACCTGCCGCGCGTGCTGCCAGAGGGTCTGGGTGCCACGATTGATCTGGACGCGTGGGATTTGCCGCCCGTTTTCAAATGGCTGGCGCAAACCGGCGACATGGCAGAGGCGGAACTGCTTAAGACGTTCAATACAGGTGTCGGCATGGTGCTGGCTGTCGATGCCAGTCGCGCGGCCGCGCTCAGCGCGCTGTTGACCGAAGCAGGCGAGACCGTGCACCAGCTTGGCACCGTCACGGCGGGTGAGGGGGTCACCTACAAAGGCGCGCTTTTGTGACGAAACGCGTCGCGATCCTGATCTCGGGCGGGGGATCAAACATGGTGGCGCTTGCGCAATCCATGCAGGGCGATCATCCCGCGCGTCCGGTGCTGGTCTTGTCCAATGATCCGGCAGCAGGCGGGCTTGCCAAAGCGCGCGATATGGGAATTTCAACGGCGGCTGTGGATCACAAACCCTTCGGCAAGGACCGCACAGGCTTTGAGGCCGGTTTGAACGCAGCGCTGGAGCAAGCGCGCCCCGATATCATTTGCCTTGCAGGGTTCATGCGTATTCTAACTGCGGATTTCACCGCCAAATGGGAGGGGCGGATGCTGAACATTCACCCATCGCTTTTGCCAAAATACAAAGGGCTGCACACCCACGCCCGCGCGCTAGAGGCCGGTGATGCCGAACATGGCTGCACCGTGCATGAGGTTACGTCAGCGCTTGATGACGGGCCTATCCTTGGGCAAGCGCGGTTGAAGGTTGCGGCTGATGACACGCCTGAAACCCTTGCCGCGCGTCTTTTGCCGCTGGAACACCAGCTTTATCCGGCGGTTCTGGCGCGTTTTGCAAAAGGTGACCGGACGCCGGTCTGTCTGCACGAATAGCCACTCCTTTTCATTGGCGGGCCAATCGCTTATCAACGCTGGACGACCGCGCCATTCAAGAACGACGGATACTCCATGAAAACGATTACCACGACCGACGCACTTGCCGCATTCTGCACCGAGGCCGCAAAGCGCGCTTATGTGACTGTCGATACCGAATTCCTGCGCGAACGGACGTATTATTCCAAACTCTGTCTGGTGCAACTGGCCTACCGCGACGAGGCGGGTGAAGATGCCGTGCTGGTCGATCCTTTGGCGTCCGGTCTGTCGCTGGACCCGCTTTATAAGCTGTTTGAGGATGCAGGCTGCGTCAAAGTCTTTCACGCCGCCCGTCAGGACCTTGAGATTTTTTATGTGGACGCGGGGATCATTCCGGCACCCTGGTTCGACACCCAAGTGGCCGCGATGGTTTGCGGCTTTGGGGAACAGGCGGGTTATGAAACGCTGGTGCGCAAGATCGCCAAGGCCGATCTGGACAAATCCTCGCGGTTTACCGACTGGTCGCGCAGACCCCTGACCGATGCGCAGGCCACATATGCTCTGGCTGATGTGACCCACCTGCGCGATATCTACGAATATCTGTCGGACCGGCTGGCCAAGTCCGGACGCACCAAATGGGTGGCCGAGGAAATGGCCGTGCTGACTGATCCCGAGACCTATCAGTCCGATCCGGACAATGCATGGAAACGGGTCAAGACACGCACCCAATCAGGCAAGTTTCTGGCCATCGTGCGCGAACTGGCGCGGTTTCGCGAAGCTTATGCGCAAGAACGCAATATACCGCGCAACCGCGTGTTCAAAGACGATGCGCTGGTTGAACTGGCCTCGACCAAGCCGCAATCCGAACAGGATTTGGGACGCTCGCGGTTGTTGCTGCGCGAGGCTCGCA
>JBFEQR010000340.1:0-3435 GCA_041549425.1 Yoonia sp.
AGCGTTTGTCGGCTATGTGCAAGACCCGACCGGATGGCTGCGCGAAACGCTCGACAACCGTCGTGCGCGCGGCAAAATGGCTTATCAGGTGCGTGAGGAAGAGCAGGCTTATGACCTTTACGCCTATCTCGCGACATTCGGTGCCGAAGAATAAGCAAAGCGTTTTTGCGCAATGCAAGGGCCGTCAGGGGGAACTCTGGCGGCTTTTTTCTGTCCCGAGGATCAATTCCGCGATGCGGGCGGGATCTTCTTCATGGGCCAGATGCCCCAGATCGGGCAGGGCGGTCAGGCGGGCGTTGGGCAGTTTGCGCGCGGCCTCTGCGCTGACTTGGGGGGGGACGGCCTGATCGTTGGCGGCGGTGATCAAATGCACAGGGCAGTCGATCTTGTCCAGTCGCGCAAGCAGCCCGTCAAGGGTCCATTGCGCCATCATCGACAGCGTTGCATCCACATGACCGGTGTCGCGTGCAAGCCGATAGTAAAGTTCCAACCCCTGCGAATCGAGCTTTGACCCCGTCCCCTGCACCAGACTGCGCACGCTGGCGCGGGTGGTCGTGTTGGCAAACACACGCGCGCTGAACGGAGTAGCGGCCAAAGCCTTGGCCATCATGGGGAAAAGCCAGCCCGCCACCCCTTTGAAATTGCCCAAGGCGGCGTTGATCCCCACAATCCCGTTGCGGGGCCGCAGTCCCAATTCCCACATGCGCAGGGCAATCGCGACACCGGCAGAGTGCCCGACGATGAGATCAGGCACCCAGCCCTGATTTGCACATAGCGCGCGCAGGTCGTGGGACATATGGTCAAGGCCACAGCGCTGTTGCGCGCCCATCTGCGTAAAGCCCTGCCCGGGAAGGTCGACGGCAATCACACGATGTGTTTGCGCAAGAATGGGGAACAGCCCGCGAAAGCTTTGGGTGGCCCCGCCCGCGCCATGGATCAACAGGATCAGAGACCCCTCGCCTGCCTCTTGCACATGCCAGCGGTGGGGGCGGTGCAGCACAAAGCGGGAATATTGGGTCAGCGGCCAGTCTTTGGCGTCCTCAGGCCAGCGCATCAGTCGCCCAGTACGGTCGCAACTGATCGCGACAGGCGTTCCGCGTCGGCACGCGGCAGCGGCAGATAGGTGGCATCCATGGTTTGGGCCAGATTGCGCAATGCGGCCTCTGGCCGGTTGCCGGTGTCGATCACAATGGCGTCGATGCCATGGCTGCGCAGGACACGCGCAATCTGCTGGGCATCGGTGGCGGCGCGTTTGCGGTCGGCGCTGCCATCAAGGGCGATATTGGCCCTGCCATCGGTCAGGATTGCAATCGTGGGGGTCAGCCCCCGCCGCGTGGCCTGAATGGCCTGTTCAAAGGCTGTGACCATACCGGCAGCCAGCGGCGTCCCGCCACCACCGGGCAGACCGGCAAGACGGCGCTTGGTTTGCACAAGTGACCGCGTCGGTGGCAAAAGCAGTTCCGCTTCGGTACCGCGAAAGGCGACAAGTGCGACATGATCGCGCCGCGCATAGGCTTGGGCCAGCAGCAGTTCGACCGCGCCCTTTGCCTCGGCCAGACGTGTCAGCGCAGAAGAGCCGGAGGCATCCACGGCAAATATCAGCAGACGGTCGGATTTTTCCTCGAACCGTTTGATGCGGATATCGGCGGGCCGGATTTGCAGGCCGTCACGCCCTGACGCATTCTGCCTGATCGTTTGCCACGGGGCCGCAGCGCGCAGGGTGCCGATGATATCAATCCGCGCTCCGTCGCTGATCCGCCCTGCCCGTGATGGCAGCGGCCTGCCGCGCCGGTTGCCCTTGCGCGCGGCCCCTGTCCCGTTGCCACGCCCTGCCCGTGCCTTTTGGGCCGTCAACTGGTCCAGCAGGTTATCGGGCAGCAAGGCGCGCACGGCGTCCAGCAGCAGCTCATCAGGTAGATCAAGGGTTTCTTGGGTGTCGTTTTCAGCGGTTTGATTGGGCGGCGGGGCAGGTGGGTCTTCTTGGGTTTCGGGCGCTGGCATCCGTGTTGCGCGGTGCGCCAGCGTCAGGGCGCAGGCGATCTCAAGATCCTCGGATGTGACACTATTCCGGCCCAAAATGCATGCATGTGCCCGCGCTGCGCGTAGCGTGAACAGTGGCGCGCGCATGCTGTCGATCCCCAGATCATCGGCGATGCGGGTGATCTGGACAAGTGTGTCGGGCGGGATCGTGACGGCCTTTGGCGGTTGCTCGTGAAGGGTGGTCGCGGCCGTGTCACTGAACCGGCAATCGGACAGATCAACATGAAATGCCAGCCGTTCTGCCAGTTTGGGGTTCAGCATCTCGTCCGGTTCTGCCCCCTCGTCCAATGCGATCAAAACGTGCCCTGCGTTCTTGTCCAACGCAACGGCAAGCCGCGCGGCAAGGCCGGTTGTGGCCCGCTCCGCCATGGCCAAGACAAGCGTGCCAGAGGTCGATAACAGACCCTGTTCCTGAACCAAATGGCCTGTTTCCAAGGTGGCCGACAGGTCAAGACCGCCAAAAAGCGCCTCGTCCGAAATGGCCGGATGAATGCGCTGTGCGCCGGGGTCAATCAGGGCCGTCAGCCTGTCACGCACCGGACCGGACCGCGCGCGGATGCATATCCCGCCAAGGCTCGGGTCGATGGCAAGCAATTGCAGCGCAAGCGTTGCATGGGTCCACGCCTGACTAGCCAAGGACTTCTTCCACGGTGCGGGCGACGCGTGTGCCGCTGCCTGCTTCGTCCAGCGGATCGCGGCGCAGGCGGTGGCGCAGGGCCATGGGTGCCATATCGCGAACATGTGCGCGGGTCAGGGCCGTATCATCGCGCCACGCCGCATAAGCGCGCGCCGCTTTGAGCAAAGTCAACTCACCGCGCAGGCCGTCAGAGCCAAGGGCAAGGCAAAGCTCGGCCACGTCAATCAGCGTCTTTTCAGGCGTTTTCAGCTTTGTTAGAGCCTGTCTTGCCTTTAAAATCCGGTCCCTGATCGCCGCATCCTCGGCCTGCCAACGCAGCATGAAGGCCGTGTTGTCATTCTCGAACGCGTCACGGCGTTTGATGACCTCGACGCGGGTTTCGACGTCTTTAGGCGATGCCACCTCGACCGACAATCCGAACCGATCCAGCAGTTGCGGGCGCAATTCGCCCTCTTCCGGGTTGCCGGAGCCAACCAGGACAAAACGTGCGGGGTGGCGGATGGACAACCCTTCGCGTTCGACCACGTTTTCACCCGACTGTGCAACGTCCAGCAGCAGATCGACGATGTGGTCCTCAAGCAGGTTGACCTCGTCGATATAAAGATATCCGCGGTGGGCGCGCGCCAACAGACCGGGTTGAAACGCCTTTTCCCCCTTGGTCAGCGCCTTTTCGATATCAAGCGCACCGGTCACGCGGTCCTCTGTCGCGCCAAGCGGCAGATCAACCACGGGGGTGGGTGTCTGATGGCTACGTTTTG
>JBFEQR010000341.1:0-3432 GCA_041549425.1 Yoonia sp.
GCTTGCGGTTCCTTGCCACGTCGCAGGGTAAACCTGTCGCGGGTGTCTTGGGGGATGCTGTTGATGCAGCCACCGAAAAGCTGTTGTCCGAAGGACATTCGCCACAGCGCAAGGTGGGCCAGCCCGATAACCGCGACAGCCATTACTGGTTCGCGCGTTTCTGGGCAGAGGCCCTTGCATCGCAGACAGATGACGCAGAAATCGCAGCCCGCTATGCGCCGCTTGCGACCGCACTTGCAGCGAACGAGGCCGCGATTCTGGCCGAATTGTCTGCCGCGCGTGGCAGTGCTGTTGACCTTCAGGGTTACTACAATCCCTCAGAAGAACGTGCCGCTGCTGCCATGCGCCCTTCGGCAACGCTGAATGCGCTGATCGACTAGGGCCACCGGCACCCGCGTGGTGCCAGCGCCGTTTGTATCATTCCGGTTTGTCCGCCTGCAAAGCGGGCAAACCGGACCCTGCCGCATGTACCTGTCTGCGACGCTCTTTTGCCAGCGTGCTGATGCCGAAATCGTCCAGAATGGCATAGAGTGCCGGCAAGGCAAAAAGGACGATGATCCCTGCATAAAACAGCCCGAAGACAAGGCTTGTCACCAGCGGGATCAGGATTTGCGCCTGAAGACTGGTTTCCAGAAGAATGGGCGTCAGGCCCGCAACGGTGGTAAGCGACGTTAGAAAAATCGCTCTGAAGCGGGCCTGCGTTGCGGTTACGGCGGCTTCGGCGACGGTGGTTGCCGCGCCATGTTCGTTCTTGATGAAGTCGACCAGCAGGATCGAATTGTTGATCACGACCCCCGCCAGCGCGACATAACCCAGCATGCTGGGCATGGAAAAATCAAGCCCCATGGCCATATGGCCGAAGATCGTTCCTGTCAGCGACAGTGGAATTATCAGCATAACGACGATCGGCTCGACATAGGACCGAAACAGGAAGCTGAGCAATAGGAACACGCCGACCAGCCCCACGACAAAGCCTTTGACCATCGATTGCTGGGTCTTTCCTGCTTCGGCATTTTGCCCCTCAACGTCCAGTGTGACGCCAGGATGTCGCGACAGGAATTCCGGAGCGAAACGCGCAAGCGTGTCCGCTACAATCGCGTTTGCATTGGCAACACTTGTGTCGATTGTTCCTTGGACGGTGACAGTCCGCCTGCCGTTTTCGCGATTGATACGGCTGTATCCCGTGCTTGTGATGACGTCGGCAACCATGCTCAGAGGGACCGAGCTGCCGTCACTGCGATATATATCAAAAGCCGCGAACTGATCCTGATCCGTGACCGCATCCGTGCTGTATTGTGCCATGATTTCTAACAGATCGCCATTTCTCTGGATCTCGCTGATACTCAATCCGAAATAGGCGGCGCGCAACTGATCCGCGACCATCGCGGCCGTGATACCCATGGGCCCTGCGGCATCACGCAGGCGCACCTGCAATTCGCGCTTGCCTGCGCGCAGGTCCGACATGACGGAGGTGACGCCCTGATACCGCCCGATCCAGTCCCGTAAATCGTCCGCTGCGGCACCAAGTGCCGCCAGATCATCGCCGCGCAGGCGAAGATCAATCGCGATACCGGCAGGGCCAATCGTTGCCTCCGCATAATTCAGGTTCAGCACATCGGGCACAGGGCCAACCGCCTCTTGCCAGCGGCGCATGATTTCATCGGGGCGGACGTTGCGCAAGGATGATGGCAGCAAGTCAACGCTGACTGTCGCAACATGTTCGCCGCCCTCGAAGGCATCGCGGTTTACCCCGAAGGACACGGTCACATGGCGCACCAGCGCCGCCTGATCCGGCTGCAAAGGCGTGAGGTCAGCGTTCACGCACTCCAGCCCCGTTTCCAGCTGCGCCACCACCGCCGCAGTCCGCGCCTGCGGCGTGCCCTGCGGCAGCAAGACCCGTGCCACGATGGTATCGCCGTCAAGTTCAGGGAAGGCCGTGAACTTGACGTAGCCACCTGCCAGCATGGAAATCGAAACCAGAAGCGCCGCAACGCTAAGCCCCGCCGTGGCATAGCGCCACTTTATGGTCAGACCGACAAACGGCCCGACAAGGCGGTCGCGCATCCAGGCCATTGCGCCCTCTACGCGGAGCCGGACGCCGCTGGCTTTGGCGGGGGTATCCAGGGCATGGACCAGATGATGAGGAAGGATCAGAAAAGCCTCGATCAGGGACACCGACAGCACGAACAGCATGACGACAGGCACGACCCGCAGGATTGCACCCAAGTCCCCTTGCAGGAACGCGAGCGATCCAAAAACCATTGCTGTTGTGGCAAAGGACGCCAGAACGTTCGGAAAGACCTGCGAGGCACCTTCGACCGCTGCATCAAAGGCGCTGCGACCCTTTTCGCGCAGCCGCGCGATATTTTCCGCGATCACGATGGCATCGTCCATCAGAAGGCCAATCACGATCAACAAACCCAGTGTCGTCATCAGGTTGAGCGAATAGCCAACCGCAGCCATCAGTGCCACGCCCCCCATGAACGACACGGGCAGGCCCATGGCGACCCAGAACGAAAACCGGAATCCAAAAAACAACCAAAGCACTGCGAACACCAGCGCAAGCCCCTGCAGCCCGTTGACCACAACCAGCGCCAAACGTTCACGCACCACAGAAGCCGCGTCTGCCGAAATTTCCAGCACAACACCGGGAGGGGCCTGTTGCCGCTCTGCGTCAAGAAAGTCGTTCAGTGTGTCGATGATACGCAAGCTGTCTTCTGACCGCGTCTTGCTGATCTCTAGGATTGCGGCGGGACGTCCGTCGAACACGATAAAATTGTCTGTCTCTGAAAAACCTTCTGTGATTTGCGCGATCTCGCCCAGCAGGACCTGACCGCCGGTCTCGGTAGAGCGGATCACGAGTGCTGCAAGGTCGGCGGCGGTCTGACGTTCTTCATCGACACGCATCAGGAAAGTTTCACTGCCTGTCGTCAGGCTCCCCGCCGGAAGATCAAGGCTTGCCGATTGCACCGCCCTCGCCACGTCGCCAACCGATACGCCATACCCCCTCAGGGCAGATGGCTTCAGTCCGATCTGAAGTTCTCGGTTCGAAAACCCTGTGATGTCGACTTTTGGTATACCGCCCCATTGCAGCATTCTTGTCCGCATGTCCTCGGCATAACGATGAAGGTCAATCCGGTCTTGCGGGCCTGTAATCGCGACGGAAACCACTGGATCTGTCTGCCCGAGGGTCCTTATGCGGGGTGCCTCGGCGCGGTCGGGGAAGTCGGAAATCGTGTCGATCTCTGACGTAATATTCGCCACGAAGGCCTGATATTCCTCGCTGGCGCGCATTTCGATCCGGGCATTGGCCAACCCTTCGCGGGCTTCGCAGGATTGCCGGTCAATACCCGTCACGGCATCAAGCGCATCCTCGATCCGTGCGCAGATCGCGGTTTCGACATCTTCGGGCCGCGCACCGGGGTAGGCCAC
>JBFEQR010000342.1:0-3427 GCA_041549425.1 Yoonia sp.
CCTGCCCAGTTGCAGCTGATTGCCGATGGCGAAGTCGATCTGGCCATTTCCTTCAGTCCCGGTGAAGCCACAGCAGCCATTGCCAACAACCAGTTGCCGCCAACCGCGCGTACTTTCGTTCTGGACAAAGGCACCATCGGCAACGCGTCCTTTGTGGCGATCCCTTACAATTCCGGTTCAAGCGAGGGGGCGATGGTTGTCGCCAACTTCCTGATGTCGCCCGAGGCGCAGGCGCGTGCGCAGGACCCGGAGATTCTGGGCTATGGCACTGTGCTTGATATGGATGCACTGACAGCGGATGACCGTGCCCGTTTCGATGCCCTGTCGCTGGGTGTGGCAACCCTGTCGCCAGCCGAACTGGGCAGCGTTCAGGCAGAGCCGCACCCAAGCTGGGCCACGCGTCTGGCCGATGACTGGGCAGATCGCTACGGCGTTGCGCAATAGGCAACGGGTTGACCGCGCGCGCCATTTGCGGCGCGTGCGGTGCTAAAGATGATGATCCGCCGCAATACGCTTCCGCTTCTGCCGGTTATAACGCTTTTGGCGATGTTGGGGCCTGTGGTGGCGGGGCTTTACGGGACGCTTCTGCCGGCCTTCGGGCATCTGCCTGCGGCTGGACTGTCCGGCCCGTCACTGGACCCTTTTCGCGCATTGTTTGACTGGGCGGGCCTGCCGCGCGCGGTCCTGTTGTCCGTTACTACGGGCCTTTTGGCGACGGGTGTTTCGCTCGCGATTGTGATGTTCGTCACCGCAGGCTGGTCCGGCACAAAGCCGTTTGCCGCGCTCGAGCGGCTGTTGTCGCCGCTGTTGTCGGTGCCTCATGCCGCCGCGGCCTTTGGGCTGGCGTTCCTGATCGCGCCTTCCGGCTGGGTTTCGCGCCTGTTTTCACCCGCGCTGACAGGATGGGACCGCCCCCCCGATTTGCTGATTGTGCAGGACACATGGGGTCTGACCATGACCCTTGGCCTGATCGTGAAAGAAGTGCCCTTTTTGCTGCTGATCACGCTGGCCGCACTTGGGCAGGCGGACGCGCACCGCAGTGTCACCATTGCGCAGGCTTTGGGCTATGGGCGGGTGACCGGTTGGCTGAAAACCGTGTTCCCGCGGGTCTATGCCCAGATCAGGCCGCCGGTCTATGTGGTTCTGGCCTATTCCATGTCTGTTGTGGATGTGGCCGTGATCTTGGGGCCGAACACGCCCCCCTCGCTATCGGTGCAGATTGTGAAATGGATGTCGGACCCTGATCTGGCAATGCGTCTTGAAGGGGCGGCGGGCGCGCTTTTGCAGCTTGGCCTTGTGGTCGGGGCACTGGTGCTTTGGCGGTTTGGCGAAATGGTGGTCGCGCATCTGGGGGGTAAATGGATCGCAACCGGTGCGCGGGGCAAGGCCGATAGTGTCGTGGCCGCAGTTGCGCTTTTCGCGGGGGGAACATCGGCGTTGATTGTGTTGCTCGGAATCGTGGTTCTCGGGCTTTGGTCCTTTGCGGGTTACTGGGGGTTTCCCGATGCCTTCCCCGACAGTTTCACCCTGCGCAACTGGATGCGCTTTGGACCCGGCACGTTGGAGGCGCTGGGCGAAACGGCCCTGATCGCCGTCACCGCGGGGCTGATCGCGCTGATCCTGACGATCGGCTGTCTTGAGGCCGAATTCCGCTATGGTCTGTCCTTCAGCCAGCGTGCGCTTTGGCTGCTTTATCTGCCGCTTTTGATCCCGCAAACGGCCTTTCTGCCCGGTTTGCAGACCTTCATGCTGAACCTTGGCGCGGATGTGGGGCGGCTGCCCGTCATCATCGCGCATCTGGTGTTTGTGCTGCCTTACGTATTTCTGTCACTGGCCGATCCGTTTCGGGCATGGGACAAGCGGATGGGGGTCATTGCCGCCGCGCTTGGGGCCAGCCCGAACGGTGTGTTGTGGCGCGTGCGCCTGCCCATGCTTTTGCGTCCGATCCTGACGGCGCTGGCGGTGGGGCTGGCCGTGTCGGTGGGGCAGTATCTGCCGACCCTGCTGATTGGCGGGGGACGTGTGGCGACACTGACGACCGAGGCTGTGGCGCTTGCCTCTGGTGGTGACCGGAGGGCGATCGGGGTTTATGGGTTGATGCAAACGGGGGCCGCATTGGTGCCCTTTGCGCTGGCGCTGCTGATCCCTGCGATGGTGTGGCGCAACAAAAGGGGCTTGCGGCATGGATAAGGGTCTATTCCTGCGGGATGTGGTGATTACGAAGGACGGCACACCGCTTTTGTCGGTGTCGCATGATATCGCCCCCGGCGCGGTGCTGACCGTGATGGGGCCGTCGGGCGTTGGCAAGTCGACGTTGCTGGCCTTTGTGACAGGCACGCTTGCGCCGGAATTCAGCGCGACGGGAACGGTGCTTTTGGATGGGCATGACATCACGCAAACCGCCCCGCATCAGCGGCGTGTGGGTATCCTGTTTCAGGACGATCTGCTTTTTCCGCATCTGTCGGTCGGGGCGAACCTTGCCTTCGGGCTCAGGTCTGGCGGGGGCAGTGTCGACAGGGCCGCCAAGGTCAGCGAGGCGGTGGCAGAGGTGGGGTTGGAGGGATTTGAAGACCGCGACCCTGCAACCCTGTCGGGCGGCCAGAAGGTGCGCGTTGCACTCATGCGGATGTTGTTGTCAGAGCCATGCGCGCTATTGCTGGACGAGCCGTTTTCGCGGCTTGATGCAGCCTTGCGCGCGCAGGTGCGCGACATGGTGTTCGACCGCGCAAAGGCGCGGGGATTGCCGGTATTGATGGTCACCCATGACGCGGAGGACGCGCGGGCGGCAGGCGGGACGATTGTGACGTTGGGCGGGTAGGTTTGCCCGATCTAATCACGCCAACCAGCACGCCGTGGCACCCTAACCGCCAGCATCGGTTTGAGCAGGGGCGAACGGAACCTGTTCAGATCAAGCGCCTCGTGTACGCCTGTGACGACTTCTCCGTCGATCTGCGTTTGCACGGCAGAGCGCGCATAGAACGGCGCGTCCAGCATGGGAAGCACCTCCTTTGGCATAACACCCGCGTCCGCCCGCGTTTCGCGCATGACCTGCCAAAGCGACCGCTTGAACTGCGTGCGGGGCGGGGCATCGACGATGCGGGCCTTGCCTGCGCTGTCAAAGGCAATTGCCGTGTCCAGCGTCGTTCCGTCTCGCCGCACCGCGTCATAGATGCAGGTTGCCCCCGCCTTGGTCGGATAACGGCCCCAAGTCCAGAAGCTAAAGTCCTCTTCCAGCGACCGTGTGCCGAAGTTGCTGTCAAAATATCCGTGGCCGGACCATTGCCAGCCCTTCGCCTCAAGATCGACCTTGATGTCCGAGGATGGGGCGAAAGGCCGCCAGATATGTGCGCCATCGGGCGTCAAAGGCAGTTCGACAGATGTCATGGCGTGCGGTGTGATCGTGATCTGACCGCGCACGCGGCTGATC
>JBFEQR010000343.1:0-3418 GCA_041549425.1 Yoonia sp.
AGCTATACATGGACAATGGATGACGCACGCTTTGGCGGCTTTTCCGCGCTTGAGGTGCTGGACGATGGCGCGGATTTTGTCGCGATCAGCGACGGTGGTGCCGTGGCTTCGGGCAAGTTTTTGCGCACTGACGGGTTGATCAGCGGCATTGCTCTAGACAGGTTCGCCCCCCTGACCGGCCCCGACGCACAACCCTTGCGCCGCGCGGAAAGCGACAGCGAAGGCCTGGCGCTCGATCAGGACGGGGGGTTTTACGTGTCATTCGAATGGACCCCGGGCGTGCGCCGCTTTGGCGGGGCGGGGACGGCTGCCGGTCCACTGATGACAATACCGGAATTCACCGAATTTCAGGACAACGCCGCGCTGGAGGCTTTGGCCATTGGCCCCGATGGGGCGCTTTATACGATGCCAGAGCGGTCAGGACTTGCCACGCTGCCCTTTCCTGTCTTCAGGCTGCTGAATGGAGAATGGGACCAGCCCTTCACTATTCCGCGCACAGGCCCTTATCTTGTGTCAGGCGCCGATATCGGCCCCGACGGGAAATTCTATGTGCTGGAACGTGATTTCGTCGGGATCGGCTTTCGCAGTCGCGTGCGGCGCTTTGCCATAGATGGCACACAAGAGGAAATCCTGCTGGTCACGCCCGTGCTGCGGCATGACAATCTGGAAGGCATTTCCGTCTGGGACGATGGCGAAGGGCTGCGCATGACGCTTATCTCGGACGATAATTTCCGGCGGTTCCAGCGCACCGAGTTTGTCGAATACAGGTTGACGGACTGACGCGGCGGCGTTAGGCCGCGCTGCCCCGCAGCGGGGACCAAGTGCCGCAACACCGTCAGAACGGACAGACCCTATGACACGCATCATTCCAGGCGTTTTCGCCATGGCCACCATCGTTGTGGCATCAAATATTCTTGTGCAGTTCCTTATCCTTGACGGGCTTTTGACCTGGGGGGCGTTTACATATCCGCTGGCCTTTCTGGTCACTGATGTGATGAACCGCATCTACGGACCTGCCGCCGCCCGCAAGGTGGTTTTTTCGGGTCTGGTCGTCGGCATCGTCTGCTCGCTGATCGGCAGCCAGATCATGCTGCAGGGTGACGGCTATGAATACCCTGCTGTTGCGCTGCGGATCGCTATCGGCTCTGCCACGGCGTTTCTTGTCGCGCAGATGCTTGATATCATCGTGTTCAACCGTTTGCGCGACGGATCATGGTGGAAGGCCCCCTTGGGCAGCACCCTTGTCGGGTCCACCGTTGACACGGTCATCTTCTTTTCGATTGCCTTTGCCGCAGCCTTCAACGGCTTCAGCGCCACCGCCGCAGAAGAGGTGATCTGGGCGCAGGACGCAGTGCCTTTCCTGAACATCGGACCGATGGTGCCGCTTTGGGTCTCTCTTGCCGTTGCCGACTGGTGTGTAAAGCTGAGCATTGCATTGCTTGCTTTGATCCCGTTCCGCATCATTGTTGGGCGTATTCAGGCGCGGGCCACATAAACACGACATCAGGTATTTTTTTACTTGAAATATACCAAATCTGTGCGAATCTCTTTTTAGGCGAAACATTTGAAAGGAGGTGATCCAGTGCATCATGAGGTATTGGAGAAGTGTGTCGGGACAACTTGGGGGGACCGCAGCTAGGGCAGCCCCTGGCGTGACAGGAACCCCAAGGTGGAGATCCTAACCGACCCACCTCCGTAATTCAGGAAAGGGCCATCCCGTCGCCGGGGTGGCCCTTTTTGACGCGGTGTGCATCCGGTCATGGCTTTTGCTATACCGCCAACGGGGGTTCGTGACGAAAATGAAAATCAACGACAAGATCGAAATCGCGGACTGGGAACTCACCGAAAGCTTTGCGCGGGCTTCGGGACCGGGTGGACAGAACGTTAACAAGGTCTCGACCGCAGTGGAATTACGGTTCGAGGCAGCGCGATCTCCACATCTGCCCGATGCCGTCAAGGCGCGCCTGAAACGTCTTGCGGGGCGGCGATGGACGCAGGACGGGGCGATTGTCCTGTTTGTGCAGGATACCCGCAGTCAGGCCCGCAACCGTGAAATTGCACGCGAACGTCTGGCAGAGCTTATTCAAAAAGCGCTGGAAAAACCCAAAAGGCGGGTGCCCACAAAACCGACATACGGGTCTGTAAAACGCAGACTTGCGGGCAAGAAAGCCCGCGGTGAAATCAAGGCGTTACGCGGAAAAGTGGACGAATAGCGTAAAAGCGGGTGAAAAAATCCTGCATTCGATTACGGCTTATTAAGCACTAAGACCGATGGTGTTGCGTATTCGACCTACGGACACGCAGCTATGTTTCAGCCCCAACTTCTTATTCCCCCGATCGTTGCCATTCTCGGACTGGCGTTCTTGCTTGGGGCCGCGATGCGCCGCTTTCATGGGACAAAACTCGAACAAATTGCCTTGGGCCTTCTGTTTGGCAGCACCGTTTCGCTTGGCATGTTCAACCCTTTGACTTTGGGTGACGGGCTGATCTTCGATACGCGCACTGTCTTGCTGGCCGTGGCTGTCGTTTATGCCGGGCATCTTGCCGGGGCCATCACACTTGTCTTTGGATTGGTTTCGCGTGTTGTGATTGGTGGTGCTGGGATGTGGTCGGGGCTTGTTGGGCTGTGTCTGGCCTTTGCCATTGCCATCGGAAGGGTCCGGTTTTTCAAGCATCGCTTCAAAAACCCCTTCGTCCATGATTTGCTGTTGGGGCTGACAATCAACGCGGCAATTGTCGCGCTTTTTGTACTGCCGCTGGACGTGGCAACAGCGCTGCTTACCGCCGTGTTACCCAAAATGTTGATCGTCAATGTCTTTGGTGCAATCGCCATCGGATACGTCTTTCGCAGAGAGTATAGCTTTTACTCAGAATCGCGCCTCATGAAGACCCATGCCCGCCGCGACCATCTCACCAATCTGCTGAACCGACGCGGACTGGACAGCGCTGTTGATGCGCTTGGGGTTGATGCCCGCGGCGGGCACGCCTTGTTCTATTTCGATATCGATAACTTCAAGCACATCAATGACACCTTCGGACATGACATCGGCGATGCCGCGCTCGCTATTGTCGCCGCGCGGATTACCGACACAATTCGGGAAGGCGCCATCTTTGCGAGACACGGCGGTGATGAATTCTCGATTTATCTGCACGGCATCGAAAGCGAAGATGTCAAAGGCGTGGCCGAACGAGTGTGCAAGGCCATTTCAGACCAGAACTTCGTCCATGGGGACGTCATCTTTCCCGTGACAGTCAGTTTGGGGGGCTATTGGACGAAACGCGATGTCCCACTGCAAACACTTATCGAGAGGGCCGATGCCCAGCTGTTGCTTGCCAAACGCGCCGGAAAAAAACCGCCCCCAAATCGCTTATGATCGCGATCAGGAAGCGGCGAATGTTGCATAACGGTCAGGCTTTG
>JBFEQR010000344.1:0-3396 GCA_041549425.1 Yoonia sp.
ATGCATAGGCATAGACATAGAAGGGCGAGTGTACGAAATGCGGGATGTAGGCCCAGAAGGTTTCATAGCCCTCTGCAAAGTCGAACACCGGCCCAAGGCTTTCGGCTTGCACCGACATCCATAGCGCGTTGATGTCGTCAGGCGTCAGTTCGCCCTCGGCGCGGGCTGCGTGCAGTTTGCATTCAAAGTCGTAAAAGGCGATCTGGCGCACCACCGTGTTGATCATGTCTTCGACCTTGTTGGCCAACAAGACCTTGCGCTCTTGCTTGGTCTCTGCTCCGTCAAGCATCTTGCGGAAGGTGAGCATTTCACCAAACACAGACGCCGTTTCGGCCAGTGTCAGCGGGGTCGACGACAGCAATTCACCCTGTTCGGCCGCCAATACCTGATGCACCCCGTGGCCCAGTTCGTGGGCCAATGTCATCACGTCGCGCGGTTTGCCCAGATAGTTCAGCATCACATAGGGGTGCACCGGTGTTACCGTGGGGTGCGCAAACGCACCGGGGGCCTTGCCGGGTTTGACGGCGGCGTCGATCCAGCCATCGGTAAAGAATGGCTTGGCGATTTCTGCCATCTTGGGATCGAATTCTGCGTAGGCGGTCATCACAGTCTCGGTTGCCTCGTCCCAGTTTACCGTTTTGGTCGTTTCCATCGGCAGGGGCGCGTTGCGGTCCCAGACCTGCATCCGCTCCAGTCCCAGCCATTTCGCCTTGAGTGCGTAGTAACGATGCGACAGGCGCGGATAGGCTGCGACAACAGCGTTGCGCAGCGCCTCGACGACCTCGGCCTCGACGTGGTTGGCAAGGTGGCGGCTTGTCTGCGGCGTTGGCATCTTGCGCCAGCGGTCTTCGATTTCCTTTTCCTTGGCCAGCGTGTTGTGGACCCGCGAAAAGATCTTGATGTTCTCCTGAAACACAGTGGCCAGAGCGTGGGTCGCCGCCTCGCGCTTGGTGCGGTCCTGTTCGGTCAAAAGGTTCAGTGTCGCCTCAAGGCTGAGAACCTCACCGTCTACATTGAATTCCAGTCCGGCCATGGTTTCGTCAAACAGACGGTTCCAGGCGGCGGCCCCGACGGTGGACTGGTCGTGCAGGAATTTTTCCAGCTCGTCCGATAATTGGTGCGGCTTCATCGCGCGCATCCGGTCAAAGACAGGTTTGTAACGTGCCAGATCGGCGTTTGCCGCCAAAAGCCCCTCCAGATGGGCATCGTCCAACCGGTTGAATTCAAGCCCGTAAAAGACCAGCGGGGTGCTGTAATTGGTGATCTTGTCCTGACAATCGGCCAGAAACTTGGACCGCGCGCTGTCCGTGGTGATCTGGTAATAGCGCAGACCGGCAAAGGACATGATCCGCCCTGCGATCACGTCGATTTCCTCATAGCGTTGCACGGCCTTGAGCAAGCCCGCGGCATCCAGATCAGCCAGTTTGCCTTCGTAGTCGGTGGCAAAGGCGGCGCATTCCTTTTCAAGCCACGCCATGTCGCGCTTGAGCTCGGGGCTGTCTGTGGCGGTGTAAAGATCGCTGAGGTCCCATTCGGGCAGGTTGCCAAGGTCCTTGCCGCCGCTGGTGTTGGCATCGAAGACGGGGGTGGGGCGGTTCATGTGTGGCACCTTTTCATTTGTTTTCAGCATCAACATAGTCACGCGCGGCAGGGGTTAAACCCCTAACCGTATGTCGCAAGCATCTGTTTGAGGTCATCAAGCGTGTTCGCCTCGTCCACCGGTTTGTCCCGCCGCCAGCGCAGCATCCGCGGAAACCGCAGGGCAACGCCGGATTTGTGGCGGGGGCTGGCCTGTATCCCCTCAAAGGCGATTTCAAAAACATGTTCGGCGGGCACCTGACGGACAGGGCCGAAGCGTTGCAGCGTGTTCTTGCGCACCCATGCGGTGATTTCGCGGAATTCGGCATCGGTCAGGCCGGAATAGGCTTTGGTGAAAGGGACCAGTTCGTTGCCATCGCGCACGGCGAATGTGTAGTCGGTGAACAGGTTGGCGCGCCTGCCGTGGCCTGACTGGGCATAGATCATCACCGCGTCGATCGTCAGCGGGTCGATCTTCCATTTCCACCAGTCTCCCTTCTTGCGCCCCGCCAGATAGGGGCTGTCATGGCGTTTCAGCATCAGCCCCTCGGCATTCAGTGCGCGCGACTGGTCGCGCGCCTTGCCAAGGTCGTCCCATGTGGTGAAATCAACAGATGCCGACAGGCGGAGTGGTGCGCTGTCGGGTGCGGCCTGCACCAGCCGTTCAAGGATCGCGCGCCGGTCTTGCAGTGGCGCTTGCCGGATGTCGCGCCCTTCGTGTTCCAGCAGGTCGTAGGCCATCAGGACTACGGGGGCCTCTGCCAGCAGTTTTTTCGGGACGGTTTTGCGTCCGATGCGCTTTTGCAGGGCATTGAAGGACATCGGGGTTTCATCGGCAAAGGCCAGCACCTCACCGTCCATGACGGTGCCGTCGGGCAGGAAGTCGGCAAGTTGCGCAAGCTCTGGGAAACGGTCTGTCATCAGGTCTTCGCCGCGTGACCACAGGTGATGCGTGCCGCCGCGGATGATCAGTTGTCCGCGGATGCCATCCCATTTGCGTTCGGCATTCCAGTCTGCGGGCGCGCCCAAAGCGTCGACGTCTTCCAGTTGGTAGGCCAGATAGAACGGATAGGGGCGGGATTGGTCGGCGGTGGGATCGTCCGCTTCGATCAGGCTTTCCCATGTGACGTTTTCAGGTGTCCAGTTGCCCATCAGTTTGTGGGTCAGTTCCGCTTCGGGCTGTCCTGTCGCCTGCGCAAGCGCCCGTGTGATCAGTTTGGCACTGACCCCGATGCGGAACCCGCCTGTCAGCAGTTTGGTGAAAAGAAAGCGTTCGGTGTTGGGCAGGCTGTCCCATGCAGACAGGATGCCCGCCTTGCGCGCATCGTCGTCGCGGTTGGAAAGCGTTTTGATATAGTCGATCCAGTGGGTCAGGCTGTGGTCCGCGTCCTTGCTGGCAGGCGGCAGGACCAGCGAAATCGTCTCGGCCAGATCGCCCACGATGCTGTAGCTTTCCTCGAACAGCCAATCGGGCAGGCCCGCGACCTCTGCGGCCCATGTCCGAAGGCGCGTCGCGGTGATTGTCCGCTTGGGGCGGCGTCCCGTGAACAGGGCGATGGTCCAGAGCCGGTCCTGCGGCGTGGCCGTCCGGAAATAGTCGGCAAGGGCTGCGACCTTGATGGTTGTCTTGGTGCTTTCGTCGATGCTGGTGACAAGGGTGGCAAAGTCTTTCATGCGCTGCCCTCATCCGCGCCATCCAGCGCTTCGCCCTGATAGTCGGTGCTGATGATATGGGAGTCATAGCCTTCTGACGTCAGCCACCGCTGGAATGCGCCTGTATAGCCGTGGGTCGCGAATATCTTGGTGGCCCCTGTGGCC
>JBFEQR010000345.1:0-3375 GCA_041549425.1 Yoonia sp.
CGACGTATAAGAATGACATTTCGGGGAAGCTGTCGCATTGCCTTTGAAAAGCAGAAATGCCAGGCCGCATGGGAATCCAAGTAATGCGTAATCGGATATGGCCGCCGCCACAGCGCAGCGTCAGGCGACAATTCCTGCGCGCCGCTACGGCACCCGCGAGGAATTCGGCGCGATGTGCGCTTTCCTATGTTCGCAGCATGCGGGCTTTATTGTGGGCCAGAACATCGTGCTGGATGGCGGCGCGATCAACGCCACGATCTGATGACCAAAGCGGGCGGTGGCGACGCCGCCCGTCTTTTGCGACAGGGCAACCTTGCCCTGCGCCCCGACAGTTGCTAGTTGCGCTATACCTTAATGTTTTCGTCAGGGATAACGCCCCTTCATGCAGCCCCCCCGTCTCGAGATCAGAAATATCGTCAAGGATTTTGGCGGGCGTCGCGTTGTCGACGACGTCAGCCTGACGGTGATGCCAGGGCAGGTGACCTGCCTTCTGGGGCCGTCCGGCTGCGGTAAATCCACAACCTTGCGCATTATCGCAGGTGTCGAACAGCAAACCAGCGGCAGCATCTACGTCGACAACGAACTGGTCTGCGATGGTGATATGCAGCAACCGCCAGAGGCGCGCCATATCGGGCTGATGTTTCAGGACTTTGCCCTGTTTCCGCATCTCACGGTGGCGCAAAACGTGGCCTTTGGCTTGCCGAAGGGCCGCGTGACAGAGCGCGTGCATGACCTGCTGGACAAGGTTGGCATGGCCAGCCATCTGCAGGATTACCCCGACCAGCTTTCGGGCGGAGAGCAGCAACGCGTGGCCCTCGCACGTGCCCTTGCACCCAAGCCGCGAATTATGCTGATGGACGAACCTTTTTCGGGCCTAGATGACCGTTTGCGCGACGATATCCGTGATGAAACGCTTGCCGTTTTGAAAAGCGAAGGCACGGCTGTTTTGCTGGTGACCCATGAACCGGGCGAGGCGATGCGCATGGCCGACGAAATCGCCCTGATGCGCCACGGCAAGATCGTGCAGCGTGGTGCGCCCTACAACATCTATAACGCGCCTGTCGATATCGAAGCCTCCGCTTTCTTTAGCGATATCAACGTGATCAAGGGCAAGGTTGAAGGGGCGCTGACCGACACGCCCTTTGGCCAGTTCCTTGCCCCCGGTGTGCCCGATGGCACAGATGTGAACATCGTGATCCGCCCCCAGCATCTGAAAATCGACTTTGACCGTGGCGGGCGCGGCCCCAATCCCACCCCCGCCGACGGCACCGCCGCACGCGGCGTGGTCGAGCGCGCGCGGTTTATGGGGGCTTCCAGTCTGGTCGAGTTCCGCATGGATTTCGACGGCTCGATCCTCAAGGCGGTGGTGCCCTCGGTGTTTTTGCCCAAGCCCGGCATGCCGCTCTGGATCATGATCCGGCGCGACAAGTGTTTCGTGTTTCCTGCCAAGGGCTAGGCCCACCCCGAAAGATAACCTTTGGTCGGTGCTGCTATCTTGTGCATAGTGTGTTCTGTGAAAGCAGGAGACATGACCATGGCAGACGCAAAAGCGATCGCGCAGATGGCCGCTGATTATACGGCGGCGTGGTCCTCGGGTTCAGCCGAAACCGTGGCCTCTTTTTTTGCCGAAGATGGTGTGATCATCATCAACAATGGCGATCCGTGGGTCGGGCGCGCCAAGATACAGGAAATGGCCGAAGGCTTTTACGCGGACGTGCCCGATCTTTCGCTGACATGCGACAGTATCCGCAATTCCGGTACCCATGCGCTTTTTGTCTGGAGTTTTACCGGACATGACGCAAACACCAAGAACCCGCTGCATATCCTTGGATGGGAAGAATGGGAGCTGGATGATGATCTGAAGGTCAAGTCGTCCCGCGGCTGGTTTGACGCCGATGACTATGCCCGTCAGGTTGCTGGCGCATAGGCCTATTTCAGCCGCGCCGCGCGCCCGCCGCGTCGCTTGGTGATCTGACCCGCCCGCTCGGGCAACTCTTCCATGACTTGCGCGCGCGCTTCTGGCGTCATCCGTGACCATGCCCCGATTTCGTCGATGCTCCGCAGACAGCCGGTGCACAGACGGCTTTTCGGCTCGATCACGCAGATCTTGATGCAGGGGCTTTCAATCTCGGCCCGTTTCCAGACGTGATCGGTGTTTTCCGGAATATTCACGAATTTGCCCTCATATGCGCCATGCGATCCAGCATGCCCTGCAAGATATAGCTGGCGGCGACGTGATCAATGACCTCTGCGCGACGTTTGCGTGACGTATCCGCCTCAAGCAGGGCGCGTTCGGCGGCAACGGTCGACAGGCGTTCGTCCCAGAAGGTGATGGGCAGGGGGGTCAGCTTTTCCAGATTGCGGGCAAAGGCGCGGGTGGCCTGACAGCGCGGCCCTTCGGACCCGTCCATGTTGCGCGGCAGGCCCAGCACGATGCCTTTCACCAGACGGTGGGTTGTCAGTTCCAGCAATTTGGCGGCATCAACCCCGAATTTCTTGCGTTTGATTGTCTCGACCGGCGTCGCAACCGACCGCATGACATCCGACACCGCCACCCCGATGGTCACCGTGCCCAGATCAAGACCGGCCAGCGCGCCCATGGGCGGGATTTCAGCGACAAAAGCCTCTGGCGTTTCGCAGATCATTCGTCCAGCACACCTGCGTCGCGGGCGGCATTGGTCAGGATTTCCATCCCCCGCATGCTGCTGACAAAGGCCTGCTGGGCCTCTTGCCAGACCGTGCGCGCGGCTTCCTGATTGCCCAGCACACCATATGCGCGGATCAGGCGCGCCCAGTCTTCGACCGGTCCGCCTTCGGTGGACAAACGCTCGGCCAGTCCGGCAACCATCCCGCCAATCATGGCCGAGCGGTCCTCTTCCGACATGTCGCGGGCGGCGTCCATCTGTTCAAACGACGGGCCGCGGGCCTCGGGTACCGCATATTCGACACCGGCGCGGAAGGCGGCGTCGCCCACTTGCGCACGGGCGCTGGCGATGTGGAAATTGGCAGGGTCGCCGGTTTCGATGATGCCGCGCCATAGGCGCAGCGCCAGATCGGGGCGGTCTGTCTGGTTATAAAGCGCACCAAGGTAATAGCGCGCGGCCACATTCACCGCATCGCGGTCCAGAATATCGCGGATCACCACTTCGGCCTCGGGCGAGACAAGTCCACCGGCAGCCACGACCAACAGGTCCAGCAAACGCTGGTAATCGGACACCAGAGCCTGATCACCCTTGATCGCGATCACCCGTTCCTGCGCATCGGCGGCATTGGCATAATTGCGCAACTCGACCTCGTGAAAGGCCAGCCGTTCCCAGACTTCCAGCTCATCGGGGCGTGTGGGGGCGATCATGCGCAGCTGGTTGATCGCGTCGA
>JBFEQR010000346.1:0-3375 GCA_041549425.1 Yoonia sp.
CCTGGCCGGATGATGATCAGAACACCGGAAAAGCCCACGCCGATGGCAAGCCAGCGCCGCCAACCGACGGGCTGACCCAGAAATACCGCAGCGCCCATTGCCACAACCAAAGGTGTGGCCTGAATGACCGCCGAGGCGGTGGTCAGTGGAATCAATGTCAAAGAGGTGACAAACAGGATAGAGCCCGCGACATCACAAAGGCTTCGTAGCATGACCTTTTTGTCCAGATAGGCGGGTTGCCATAGCCGGTCACCCTTGGCGTAGGACCAGCCCAGAAACGCGATCAGTCCGCCCAGACAGATCAGCGACAGAATTTGCCCCACAGGGATCACATCTGCCACCAGCTTGATCAGCGCGTCCTCGACGGCAAAGCAAAACATCGCAAAAACCATAAAGGCCGCGCCGCGGATATTGTCCAAACTAGTCGTCCTTGTCTGTCAGGGGAACGGCATAAAGTTCCAGCCGGTGCCCCATCAAACGATAACCCAGCTTGGCGGCAATACGTTCTTGCAGGGCTTCGATTTCAGGATCGACGAACTCGATCACTTCGCCGGAATTGACGTTGATCAGGTGGTCGTGATGCTCGCGGTCGGCAACTTCGTAGCGGGCGCGCCCGTCGCCGAACTCATGCTTTTCAAGGATGCCGGTTTCTTCGAACAGTTTCACGGTCCGGTAGACTGTGGCCAAGGAAATACGGGGGTCCACGGCAGAGGCGCGATTGTACAGCTCTTCGACATCGGGGTGATCGGCGGCATCCTGCAACACGCCTGCAATGGTGCGTCGCTGATCGGTCATGCGCAGGCCGTTGGCTTCGCAGCGCTCAAGAATGGTTTGTGTCATGCAGACACCTCGTGTTCAATTGCTGTCCTGATAACGGGGGACGGCAAAGGTTTCCAGCCTGTTAGACCAGCAATTTCCCTTCCATTGTGCGCACCGCCTGTCCGCTGATCGTTACAGCGACAGGATCGCCGCCTTTGGTGCCTGCGCGGATGTGGGAAGGACGGCCCATCGCCTCGCCCTGCAGGATAGTCAGGGACAGGTCGCGCCCCAGCGTTTCGGTCAGCAAGGCCGCCAAGCCAACCGCGGCACTGCCGGTGGCGGGGTCTTCGGGGATGTTGTCAAGTGGTGCAAACATGCGGGCGTCGATCTGCTGGTCATGTCGGACATAAGCATAGATCGCAAAATCGATCGCCGCAGGATACTGTGCGGCCCCTTGGCGAATGGCATCAATCACGGGCTGGCAGGCGTTCAGATCGTCCTTGGTCTGCAATTCCACGATGACGAACGAAAGGCCCACACCCGCCAATACGGGCGCATGTGTCGTCTGGTTGATCGCACTTTCCGGCAGGCCCAAGGCGCTGGCCACAAGCGATGGCGCAGGCTGTGCAACGCGTTCCAGCGGGGCGTTGATCGTGAAAAATGTCTCTGCCCCCGAAAATCCGCAGGCAACCGGCCCGACACCCAGTTCCAGCACCATTTCGCCGGTATGACCGGCATCGCGCAGCGCTGTTGCCGTGCCAATTGTGGGATGGCCTGCAAAGGGGATCTCCATCGTTGGCGTAAAGATGCGCACCTTGGCTGTATGGGCAGCGTTTACAGGCGGATAAAGAAAGACCGATTCTGAAAAATTGAACTCGCGCGCGATCTTTTGCAGTTGTGCTTCAGGCAAGCCGGTCGCGTCAGGGATCACGGCAAGCTGGTTGCCGCCAAAGGCCAGGTCGGTAAAGACATCGTAGACATAGAATTGGGTCATGCGGGGAAATTTCCGAAGTTGAATGCGTCGTCGTTTGATAGGCGGCAGTCTTGCACAAATGACGCCGCGATTGCGACCTGTTTGTCACCTGCGCAGCCGCAACCAGCTGCCCCCCAACGTGCGGCTTTCTGCACCGCTGCCAATTTTGAAACGGGCAAGGCCGGCAGCGGTCTCGGTATCGACCAGACCCAGATCAAGACGGTGATACCCGTCTTCCGAAAACTGTGTCGCGGCAGCCATCAGCATGTTGTGATGCAGGCTCCACTGGCGTGCCGCGGGGCTGATCCAGCCAAGATGATAGGTCACGACCGGCCTGTGCAGGACAAAAAGCATTGCCGCCACAGGCGCGCCCGCATGGGTCGCCACAAAGACGCGCACGCCCTCGGGATCAACGGCCGCCAGCGTAAGGATCAGGGCATGCGGCAGGCCGGAGAAGCGTTTTTGCCTTTGCTGTACCTTATCCGCCGCCAAAAGCCATTGGTGTCTGGTCCGCTCAAAACGCTGCTCCTGCAGTGTGACCGGCGCATCCTGAGCGCGCCGCCACCGGTTGCGCCATTTTCCCTGCAGGGCTGCAATGCGGTCGGTCGCATGGCCGCGCAGATCAAGTTCGGCCACCGTCGCCGGTGTTGCCAGCCTGCGAAATCCGGCACCTTGCAGGGCTTTGTCATCGGTGCTGTTCGCATTCAATAGGCGCAAACCGCTGTGTCTAAGCGACTGCTTCTTGGCCTGATCGTCAGTGCCTTGCGCCCAGATGGGCCCGCGCGAGGCCATCATTTGCCCCAGCACGCGCACTGTCACCAGCGGCGCCGCATCTGTCAGCGTGACGAGCCTGACATCGCGCCCCAAGTGGCGCAGGGCGGCGGCAAAAACCGCATGTTGTTGCAAGGGCAGGGCAAGCGCATCTTTCATGCAACCCGTTAAGCCATTGGAAACCTAATTGGTGATTAATGATGCCATGATACTGAGAAACAAATCCGCCAGACGGGTCATGGGCGTCCATGCCCCGCCTGCACGCCCCACCGTCCTTGGCGCGGCACTTGCCGCGGCAATCATCACTTTTCCGGTCGCTGTGACGATCCTGTTCGTGGATCTATTGCTGCTTTAGCCCAGCTGCACCAAAGCATGCCGTTTCTTGCCCGCGCTCAGCTTGATGGGCTGGGCAAGGGCTGCGGCATCAATGACCAGACCCGCGTCGGTCAGGGGCGCGTCGTTCATTTTGGCCCCGTTTTCCGCGATCAGGCGCTTGGCCTCTTTGCCGCTTTTTGCAAGGCCGGATTTGACGATGATCTGCACGATCGACATGCCGTCCCCCAATTCCCCGGCGCTAAGCGTGAGGGTGGGCAAATCATCCCCGATGCCGCCTTTCTCGAACACTTCGCGTGCGGTGGCCTCTGCTGCCTTTGCGGCCTCTGCCCCGTGCAGCAGTGTCGTGACTTCGTTGGCCAGGATGATCTTGGCGGCGTTGATTTCCGACCCTTCCAGCGCGCCCAGACGGTCGCATTCTTCAACCGGCAATTCGGTGTAAAGCTTCAGGAAACGGCCCGTGTCGGCGTCTGTGGTGTTGCGCCAGAACTGCCAGAATTCATAAGGGCTGCACATATCCGCGTTCAGCCAGACCGCAC
>JBFEQR010000347.1:0-3352 GCA_041549425.1 Yoonia sp.
ATCACACCGTCAGTTACCCTGACGAGAATTGAAATATTTCGGACAATCTATAAAGTGCTTAGCCACGTAAGAACAAGGTCTCACACGCGCGTTCTATTTATTGTGATGGCGCAGTGCACAAACCCGCGCCAACAACTAAGTGTTCGCAATGAGTACCAAAAAGGCGGCCTGAAAGCGCGATCGCGTAAAGTTTACGGAGAATCGGCAGTCATATTGCCCAATGAATTGGCAATCGCGTTCGCGAGATCAGTTGCACCGGCACTGATGAGTAGCCCAACAAGCAAGCCGAGGATAACGATCGCGGCAGTCAAAACAACGAAGTCTACAGTGACAGCACCTTCGTCATCGGCAAAAAATGATAGGATAAGTGACTTCATGAGAGCAACCTTTCACGGTGATTATTAAAACAAGAGCCAACGATATTCATTATCGGGATGATCCCGTTGGAACAAACTAAAAACTTCGGATAGGCCGCGCCTTATGCGGTGGCGCGGCCAAGAGTTCTTACAGACCCGTATACGTGCACGGTTACCTAAGCGCACATAAGAAATATGTGCGCATCAGGCGATGTCTGTAGTTATTACAGTAACTCAGCCTGGTTGCCGAGCGAGTTCTGGATCGCGTTTGCAAGGCCAGTCGCGCCGTCGCTGATTGCAGCGCCGACCAGCAGGCCGAGAACCACGATAGCAGCAGTCAGTACCACGAAGTCTACAGTGACCGCGCCTTCCTCGTCATTCTTGAACTTCTTAATAAAGTTAAACATTTTTGCCCCTCCTTAGGGTTTCACAGGTCCAATTGTTCCTTGCCGGTGCGTTGGCTGTGTAGGCTTAGCACAATTTCCCGTCTTGGATTTCCAATGATATACTGATGATTGGGGCGGGAATTTGACGCAACCAGTTTTTTTGGCAGGTTTTGCCACCAAAAGTTGCTAATTTTTGGTAATATATTGTTAATAAATGATAAAAACACTGAGTCGGTCTGACACATTATTGTTTTGGACACAGTGCAAAATGGCAACAAAAATCCCGATTTGAGAGATAGTAAACCTAATTTTGGCCTTTTGTGCAGATTTCTGCCATCTTTGCAGCAGGCCATCACTACTTCCGGAAATTAAATGAACAATCTCTTCACTTGCCTGATTCTCATAATCACTTTCGCGGGATCAGCACCGGCCTTAGCAGAGTGGCAACCGCTGCAGCCTGACTTCACCTTCAAACGCGTGCCCGCGCCTGCAGCCGGTACGGTCGGGCGCATTACCATTCAGATTGACCCTGATGCGCCGCGACTGCCGGTGATCGGTTCAAATCTGCGGCCGCCGCTTGCCGAGGGGGCAGATGATCGTGCCGCGCCAAGTGTTCCGCTTGCGGCAGCGCTGCCTGCGCCATCCGGCTTTGAATGGTTCTGGTCGAATGTGCCCTCCTCATTGGATGGGCGCGGTGCCGCGCGTCTGAATGTGGCGCTGTCCCAGCTTGGCAACCCGCCTCAGGGCAGTGCCGTGCCGCAGCCGCGCCTGCAGGGGTTGCAGGATATAGCATCGAGATATGGTCTTCATATCCTGCGGCATACGGTTGGCACACAGGTGTCGCCGGCACTGGTACTGGCCGTCATTTCGGTTGAAAGTGGTGGCCGGTCCGCCGTCGTCAGCTCTGCCGGAGCGCAGGGTCTGATGCAACTTATGCCGGATACGGCGATACGCTTCGGGGTTAACAACAGTTTTGACGCGTCTGAAAATATCCGCGGCGGTGTCGATTATCTGGAATGGTTGATGACCCGGTATGACAATGATCCGCTGCTGGTTCTGGCTGGATATAATGCAGGCGAGGGAAATGTTGCCCGCCACGAGGGGGTGCCACCGTTCGCAGAAACTCGCGCCTATGTTCCCAAAGTGCTGGCCGCATGGCAGGTCGCAAAAGGGCTTTGCCTGACCCCGCCGGACCTCATCACCGATGCCTGCGTCTTTAACGTCAACGGCAGCTAGCCCGCAAAGAAAAGGGGCGCCGCGACACGACGCCCCTTCTTGCTGTGGGTCTGCGAGAAATCCCTAGACGATCGTGGCTTCGGTTGCCGCGCGCAATTCGTCCTCGGTGACACCATCAGCGGTTTCGACAATCTTCAGACCGCCTTCGACCACGTCCAGTACGCCGAGGTTTGTGATGATCCGGTCCACCACGCCCTTGCCGGTCAACGGCAGCGTGCATTCTTTCAGGACCTTGCTGACACCATGTTTGTTGGTGTGATCCATCACCACGATCACGCGCCCGACGCCTGCGACAAGGTCCATCGCGCCGCCCATGCCCTTGACCAGCTTGCCGGGGATCATCCAGTTGGCCAGATCGCCGTTTTCGGCAACTTCCATCGCCCCAAGGATCGCGGCTGCAATCTTGCCGCCGCGGATCATGCCGAATGATGTAGCGCTGTCGAAATAGGCCGTACGGTTCAATTCGGTGATGGTCTGCTTGCCTGCGTTGATCAGGTCGGGGTCCTCATCGCCTTCAAAAGGGAAGGGGCCCATGCCCAGCATGCCGTTTTCGGATTGCAGGGTGATATCCTTGTCGCCGACATAGTTGGCAACCAGCGTCGGAATGCCGATACCAAGGTTCACATACATCCCGTCTTCCAGCTCAAGCGCGGCGCGGGCGGCCATCTGGTTACGATCCCAAGCCATTATGCTGTCTCCTTCTTGCGGGTTGTGCGCTGTTCGATCCGCTTTTCATGTTCGCCCTGGATGATGCGATGCACATAGATGCCGGGCAGGTGGATATGATCGGGATCAAACGTGCCGGTCGGCACGATTTCCTCGACCTCGACGACACAGACCTTGCCGCACATCGCTGCGGGCGGGTTAAAGTTGCGGGCCGTCTTGCGGAAAATCAGGTTGCCGGTCTCGTCGGCTTTCCATGCCTTCACGATGGACAGATCGGCAAAAATGCCTTCTTCCATGATGTAGGTCTCGCCGCCAAAGTCCTTGTGCTCTTTGCCCTCGGCAATGACGGTGCCCACGCCGGTTTTCGTGTAAAATCCGGGAATGCCGCAGCCACCTGCGCGCATCCGCTCGGCCAGCGTGCCTTGGGGGTTGAATTCGATCTCGAGCTCTTCTGCCAGATACTGGCGCATGAACTCGTCATTCTCGCCCACATAAGAGGACATCATCTTTTTGATCTGGCGGGTATCCAGCAATTTGCCCAGCCCGAAACCGTCCACACCGCAGTTGTTGGACGCAATGGTCAGGTTCTTGACGCCGCTTTCAACGACGGCATCGATCAGAAGTTCGGGAATACCGCACAGGCCAAAACCGCCCGCAGCGATCAGCATGTCGTCGTGAAGCAGCCCCGCAAGGGCCGCTGTGGCGTCA
>JBFEQR010000348.1:0-3344 GCA_041549425.1 Yoonia sp.
GCAAAACAACCCGCGATCAGCTTGGCGAATGCATCCGCACGGTGGCTGATCTTGTTCTTTTCCCAGCGCTCCATTTCACCAAAGGTTATGTCATAGCCTTCAGGCTGGAAAATTGGATCATAGCCGTGGCCCTGTTCACCCCGCATCGGCCAGACGATCTGTCCCGGCATGACACCGGGGAACACTTCGTCATGCCCGTCCGGCCACGCCAGAACCAGCGTACAGCAAAAGCGCGCCGTGCGCGGGTAGGGGGCAGAAACAGTCTCTAACGCGGCCCAACTGCGCTCCATCGCCATTTTGAAATCGCGCCCGTGCGGCGTTTCGGCCCAGTCAGCGGTGTAAACCCCTGGCGCACCGCCCAACCCGTCGATCTCGATCCCGCTGTCGTCCGCCAATGCAGGCAAACCCGTTGCCTTTGCTGCCGCATGGGCCTTGATTCGTGCGTTACCGACAAAGGTGGTTTCGGTTTCTTCCGGCTCTGGCAGGCCGTGATCGGCGTTCGACGTCAAAGCCACACCATAGGGGCGCAAAAGATCGGCGATCTCTTCCAGCTTTCCCTGATTATGGGTCGCGATGACCAACGCCTTGCCGTCAAACTTCCGCATCAGCTTACTGCCGCCAATTGCGCCGCCGTCAGCTCTGCCACACCTTTTTCGGCCAGATCCAGCAAACCGTCCATTTGCGCGCGTGAATAGGTGGACCCTTCGGCAGACATCTGCACCTCGATCAATTTGCCGCCCGTCATGACAAAGTTCCCGTCGACACCGGCTTCGCTATCCTCGGGGTAATCCAGATCAAGCACCTCTTGCCCCGCATAAATTCCGCAGGAAATTGCGGCAACGGGATCAATCAGCGGATCGCTGATCACATCACCGGCTTTCATCAGCTTTTGCACCGCCAGTTTCAGTGCGACCCAACCGCCAGTGATCGACGCGCAGCGGGTGCCGCCATCGGCCTGAATAACATCGCAATCGACCACGATCTGACGCTCGCCCAGCGCCACACGGTCAACACCCGCGCGCAAAGACCGACCAATCAGGCGCTGGATTTCCTGCGTGCGGCCGGATTGCCCGTTCTTGGCCTCGCGGCGCATCCGCGTATTTGTCGCGCGGGGCAACATTCCGTATTCAGCGGTCACCCATCCCAGACCGGAATTCTTCAAAAACGGGGGCACACGTTCATCAATCGTTGCTGTGCACAACACCTGCGTATTGCCGCATTTGATCAAACAGGACCCTTCGGCATGCATCGTCACGCCGGTTTCGATCACAATTTCGCGCATTTCATCGGTTTGACGGCCTGATGGACGCATGAGGACACTCCTTTTGGTTGCGTCACACCGATACGCTGCCCACATATGAAATCCAACCCCGATTGACGCCGCTTCGCGTTTCGTTTTAATTGCCACGCCTTCACCTGAGAGATGCATGTCAGACCAGTCGCCAAATATTGACGAAATGAATGATCGTTCGCGCGAGGTGTTTCGCCGCGTCGTCGAAGGCTATCTGGAAAGCGGGACCCCCGTCGGATCGCGCACCCTGACCCGCGATTTTTCCGAAAAGATCAGCGCGGCAACGATCCGCAACGTGATGCAGGATCTGGAGTATCTTGGACTGCTTGGCAGCCCCCACACCAGCGCGGGCCGCATCCCGACGCAACTGGGTCTGCGCATGTTCGTCGATGGCCTGCTAGAGGTCGGCGATCTGGACGGAGAGGACCGCCTGAAAATCGACCGCACCCTGACCAGTAACAATCAGGACGTTGCCTCTGTGCTGGATCAGGTCGGCACTGCCCTGTCCGGTGTGACCCATGGGGCAAGCCTTGTCCTGACGCCAAAACACGAAGCGCCGATCAAACATATCGAATTCGTGTCCCTGTCACCTGACCGCGCCCTCGTCGTTCTTGTTTTTGGCGACGGGCATGTCGAAAACCGTGTTTTCACCCCGCCAACCGGTCAAACCCCGTCGTCCATGCGCGAGGCGGCGAATTTCCTGAATGCGATCGCGGCAGGCCATACATTATCCGAACTTGGCGCCGTGATCGCCCGCGAAATAAAGGCGCGGCGTCAGGAAATTAATGCGCTTGCTGCGGAACTGGTCAAAGACGGGATCGCCTTGTGGGAAAACGAGGGCGAAGCGACCGAGCGTCTGATCGTGCGCGGGCGCGGCAATCTGCTTGACGCTGACGGGAACGAGGCCGACCTTGCCCGCATCCGCACGCTTTTTGACGATCTGGAACGCAAGCGCGACATTGCCCAGTTCCTTGATCTGGCCGAAGAAGGCGACGGCGTGCGCATTTTTATTGGCTCAGAGAACAAATTGTTCTCACTTTCGGGTTCATCTCTGGTCGTTTCCCCTTATATGAACGCCGACCGCAAGATTATCGGCGCGGTCGGTGTGATCGGGCCAACGCGCCTGAATTACGGACGTATCGTGCCGATTGTGAATTACACCGCAAAGCTTGTTGGCAAAATGATTGCCGACCGCTCGTGAAGGAAAAATGGATGTCTGACAAAGACGAAGAATTGCAAAGTCTCGATCAAATGGCCGCAGAGGGGGATGACCCCGATTTTGACGCAGCCGCTGAATCCTACAACGAGATCGAAGCGCTGCGTGCGGAACGCGATGATTTCCGCGACAAATTCATGCGTGCGCTGGCGGATGCGGAAAACACCCGCAAACGCGCAGATCGCGACCGGCGCGAGGCCGAAAACTATGGCGGGTCAAAACTCGCCCGCGATATGCTACCTGTCTACGACAATATGCGCCGCGCCCTGCAATCCGCTGACGAAGCCGAGCAGGAAGTGAACAAAGCCCTTCTGGAGGGGGTAGAGCTGACAATGCGCGAGCTGATCAGCGTCTTCAAAAAGCACGGAATCGACCCTATTACACCTGAAGTCGGCGATAAATTCGATCCGCAGCTGCATCAGGCCATGTTCGAGGCCCCTTTGCCGGGCACCAAAGCAGGCGAAATCATTCAGGTCGCCGCCGAAGGTTTCATGTTGCATGACCGCCTGCTGCGCCCTGCGCAAGTTGGCGTTTCATCTATGAAAGCGTCCTGACCGGATTTCGATCCTGCAATCTTGGGGCAAGCGCGGGGTGTGCTACAGCATCTCGCGCAGCTCATAAATCAGGGCGAGGGCCTCTTTTGGGGTTAGATCGTCAGGAAACACCCCTTTCAAACGGTCTTCGACCTCTGACGTCTTTGCCGGAACCGGCGCAGGGGCAGGCGTCGCCGAAAACAGCGGCAGATCATCAATCACCGCCTTGCGCGACCCGCCGCCTTCGCGTTCTCCCTTTTCCAACGCTTCCAGGACCACTTTCGCACGCTCAACCACGACTGGC
>JBFEQR010000349.1:0-3338 GCA_041549425.1 Yoonia sp.
AAGGCGACGTGGACATGAACCGCGTGACCGCCAAAGTCGACAAACCGCTGGCAGGGGCAAACCTGCAGGCGGTGCTGGACGGGCTGCGGACGGATATGCGCAAAGCAGCCGAGAACCTCGAGTTCGAAGAGGCCGCAAGGCTGCGCGACGAGGTCAAGCGCCTGGAAACCGTGGAACTGACCATCGCCGACGACCCGCTGGCACGACAGCAAGCGGTGGATAAAGCGGTCGGTGACGCGCAAAAGGCGTCAGGTCGGAGTACCGGCGGGCGTGGCGGAATGCGTGGGGGGAAGAGTAGGTATGGGGGGAAACGGTAGGCGGACGACGCGCCCGCCCCAAAGCGTTGCGTGTCCTCAAACTTGCCCCTTCGCCACATCCGCCTATCTTTGCGTCATGCGCACATACCTTACCCTCCTCCTGCTCGCCTCACCCGCCGCCGCGTGGGAGTTTTCTCCAGCCCCGATCTGCACCCTCACCGCGACCGCAGACACAGGCGATGTCATCCTCACTTACGACCCCGCGATCACCGAATACACAATCACGCTTACACTGCCCCAAGGCGCTTGGCCCGACGCGCCAACCTTTGGCATGGCCTTCGTGAGCGAGCGCCCGATCAACATCCAGACCGACCTCTTTACCATCAGCGATGATAGGCGCAGCCTGACCGTCGTGGATCGCGGATTTGGAAATGTCTTGAACGGGTTAGAATTCAACACCCGCGCCTACGCCGTATTGGGCGACCTTACCGTGCCGATCCCGCTGGCTGGCATCGCCCCCGCAATCGCAGACTTCCGCAACTGCCCTGCGGCCAATCTCGCGTGATGATCAAACGCGATCCGATCAACCCGACAGATAATGCGGCAAGGGCCTTGGCGCGGAGCCTTCTGGCCGACACCCGTTTCGGCGCGCTGGCTGTCACCCACCCTGAAACACAGACCCCTTATGTGGCGCGTGTTGCGATGCTGTGGGACGGGGACGCGCTACTGACGTTGATCTCGACCCTGTCGCTGCACACACAGGCCCTTATGGCGGATCCTGCCTGCGCCGCCCTGATCGGAGAGCCTGAAGACAAAGGCGATCCGCTTACCCACCCCCGCATGACGCTGATTTGTGAGGCTGTCGCGGCAGACAAATCAGCCGCCAAATCCAGATGGCTTGCGCAGTTGCCGAAGGCCAAGCTTTACTATGACTTCGACGACTTCAGAATGTATCGCCTGACGGTGACCGCCGCCCACCTCAACGGCGGGTTCGGCAAGGCGTTCAAGCTGATGGCAGCCGAACTGCGTTCATAGTTTGCCGCGCCATGCGACGCTGCCATCGCGCCATGCGCCACCTACCAGAACCCCCTTTTTGGCGGCATGTGGAAACTGCACGCGCCAATCGCGGAACTTGTCATTGGAGACGACGCGCAACCGGTGCGCAGAGGCAAAACCAAGGATCGCCTCATCCGCCGCAACACCCTTATCTACAACACAAATATGCCGTACAGGGATGCCGATCCGCCCAGCGAGTTTGTCTTCGTCGTAATAGTGATCATCCAGTACGTATCCGACGTTTGCGTCGAAATAGACGATGGGCGTATAGCCCTTTTGCTCCAATCCCCGCAAGACCCGCGACAGCACTTTAAAAGAGGGTTCCTGCCCCCAGTGCAGTACGTTTGATCCGTCGACAAGAATGGTGTTCCTTGGCAGGGTGCGCAGTGTTTTGGGGGGTGCAGATTGCGGCCTGCTCTTGCGTGATTTGAACCACCAAAGCAGCGCGAACAAAGCGGCGGCACTGCCGGCGAGGGCAATCAAATTCAAATCCCGCATGACCGGTCCCGCTACAATGAGAAAAGGCAAGGGAACGAAATCCCTTGCCTTTCGCTGTTACCTAAAGGTTATGCGGGATCAACCCTTGCCCTTCCACGGCACCAGCCATTTTTCGGCCTGACGCATCAGCATATCAATGCTGAAACCGATGATGCCGATCAGGATGATACCCATCAGAACGATATCGGTGCTCTGGAACTTCGAGGCGACCATGATCATCATACCAGCCCCTTTTTCCGCCGCGACCAGTTCTGCGGCAACAACAGTACCCCAGCACACACCCATCGCCACGCGCGCACCGGTGAAGATTTCCGGCAACGAATTGGGGATGATGACGTGACGCATGATCTGCCACTTGGATGCGCCCAGTGAATAGGCCGCATGCACCTTGGAAATCCGCACGCCAGAGACACCCGAACGGGCCGCAATCGCCATAATCCAAAGGGCCGCAAGGAACAGCAGGATGATCTTGCCGACCTCGCCGATACCCGCCCAGATAATCACCAGCGGGATCAGGGCAAGCGGCGGCACGGGGCGCATGAATTCCACGATCGGGTCAAACCAGCCACGGAACCAGTTCGACAGACCCATCGCGTAGCCCAGCGGAATACCCACCAGCGCCCCAAGGAAAAAGCCCACGATCACGCGAAACAGGGAATAGCCAAGGTGTTCGGCAAGGGTCGAGTTACGATAACCGACAGTGGCGATTTCACCCAGACGGGACCAGACCGCTTCGGGCGCTGGCAGCCAGATCGGCTCCATCTGCACCCCGGTTGCGGGGATGATGTTCAGCGTGCCTTTGTCCGACATGGCAACACGACCAAAGGCCACATCCACAGATCCACCCGGTGCAATCGGCTGACCGTCGACGGCGGTGATGAATGTCTCCTCGTCACGGCCCATTTCGTCATTGCTGTCCACGCGCAGCAATTCATTGCGGTAAACGGCCATGGCGATCACGTCGTTCTTGGCGATCCCGTCACCGGGTGCGATGTCGGGCAGGCTCACCTCTTCGCCGGTAGGATGCACGATCACCGATACCGTAGCAGTATCGCTGTCACCCGCCGGGGTCGTGATAGTATATTCAAATGATCCTTCGCCCGTAAACGGACCCGGCGCGAGCATGAAGCCCGGCAGCAGTTTGGAGCCGGTAAACGCGCCCCACAGCACAAAGATCAGAACGATCGACACCACGGATGCGGCAGTATTCGACGTCACGGCACTTTCGTCGCCGAAGGTCACGGTCTTCAAAGAGCTATAGTCGTGTTTGGGTGTCAGCATACGCTTTACACCGCTCCAGACCACCATGGTCAGAAGAATGATCAGCACATAGCCGATGATGAAGGGCAACGCCGCGAACAGCGTCAGTAATACGGCGACAAGTTCGCCCCAGAGATCTGCGAATACGCTCATTATGCTTCCTCCGTCCGGCCCATGATTTCTTCTTCCATATCCCAGATCATGGACAGGATCTCTTCGCGCGTGGTGCCAAAGTCAGGGTGTTTCTTGACCTCACGCAGGTCCTGC
>JBFEQR010000350.1:0-3309 GCA_041549425.1 Yoonia sp.
CGGCAACCCGCAACCTGCCCCAGATTACGGCAGATATCCAACAGTTGACCGCACGGGCCAACAGCCTTGAGTTCGAGGCGCTCATCGCGTCGGCCACAGATACGCTGCGTGTCATCGAAACCTTTGTCAGCGATGCCGATACTGCGGCGCTGCCCGCTTCACTGAATGGCGCGCTGGATGAAATGCGCGATGTGCTGGCGCAGGTGAATGCAGGCGGTGCGGTTGAAAACCTCAACGCGGTCCTTGCCGCGGCAAATGATGCCGCCCGCGCGGTGCAGGAAGGCGTCAGCACCCTGCCCGCGCTTGCGGCACGGGCCAACAGGCTGGTCGCACAAACCGAAGAAGTGATCGACAGCTATAGCGAACGGTCACGGTTCGGGGCCGAAACACTGCAGACCCTGCGCGATATTCAGGATGCCGCCGACGCGGTCACGGCCCTGTCGCGCACGATCCAACGCGACCCCAGTTCCCTACTGACAGGACGGTGATGATGCTACGCCCTTCCCTTTGCGCCCTTTTTCTGGCCCTTGCCGCCTGCTCAACGCCCATCGACAGGCTTGCCTTCGCCCCCGAGGCGTCCACCCTTGAATTGCGGCCTTTGGTCGGCAGCGCAATGGTGCGCACCGTGTCCCTGCCTGCTTATGCCGCCGCAGAAGAGGTCGCGCGCGAAATGTCCGGTGGTCTGATCGCAAGCGACACAAGCGTGCTTTGGGCGGATGACCCGCAAAGGGCTGTCACGCTTGTCCTGACGCAAAGCCTGTCTGATATCCTCAACACCGATGTAGGTCCCGAGCCGTGGCCGTTCGTGGGCCTGCCGGATGTCGCGATCGATGTGCGTGTGTCTCGCATGCTGGCGGGTGCTGACGGCGCGTTTCACCTGACAGGGCAGTTTTATGTGGGCGGTGATGGCACCGATTTCCGCAACTCGGCCCACAGCTTTGACATCAGCGTGCCTATGTCCGACCAGTCTCTGCCCAGCATCGCCACGGCACAGTCCGAAGCCTTGCTACGTTTGTCGGAACAGATCGCCCGCACTCTGGGGCGCTGATCTAGTCCGGAGACTGGATAATCGCACTTTCCCACTCGCGCAGGAACGTGCGCCGCTTGAGCCGGTCTAGATAAGTCATCAAGGCAGGTTCAAGCGCGATTGTCGCGCGCCCCTCCCGATCAAGGCTTGGCGACAACGGCGGCAGCGGGAAACTGTCCTGCCCGCCCGTGGCCGACTGCGCCGCCGTGAGATGGCGGATGAAGTCTGCGGCGATATCAGGGGCTTGGCTGTGCTTTGCGACAAAGGCGGTGCGCATCATCGTGGTGGGAAAATCGGACGGCAGAATGACCTGCAGATCGCTGATCGTATCACTGCGCGCCGCGGCATAGCTGCCCAGAACATTGTAGGCCACGGCAATCGTGCCGTCCGCCAGATCGTCGATCATATCGCCAGAGCAGCAGTAAAGCCGCGCATCAAGGCTGCCCATGACTTCGGTCAGCCGCCAGAAACTTTCCGAGGCCCGTGCGTCCTGTGTGGCGAACAGATACCCCAGACCCGATTGCCTGACATCATAGGTACCCACCCTGCCCCGAAACTTTTCGGGGTCCGCGCGCAGGGCCTGAATAAGTTCCTGACGGGTATTCGGCACCGGCTGGCCTGCAAAGGCCGTCTTGTTGATGACGATTGTCGCGGGCTCTGTCGTGAAGGCAAACAGGCTTTGGCGCCATTGCGCCCATGCGGGATGCACGATGTCATTGATACGCTGCGCAAATCCGTCATTCGCGAGCTTCAGTTGCAGATCCATCGCGCTTGAAATCACCACATCGAAATCATCAGGGGCCGCCCGAAAGATCGCGTCGATATCAGCCGTGCCGGTGACCAGATAGGTGACGGACACATCCGGACGGTCCCGCAGAAAACCCTCGATGATTGGCGCAAAGAACGATGTGTCCGTGCTTGAGATCATGCGCAGGCTCCGGTCCGCACCTGCATTCCCGAAGACCTGCCGGTCTTCCCAGTCCTGCGCGGCCACACCAAAGGGCCACAGGGCCAGCATCAGAACGATAAAGTTGCGCATGCACCCCCCTGCGGTCTGTTTGAAAGCGTCAGCGTGCCGCCATGGGCATGTGCCACGTCCTGAACGATTGTCAGCCCCAGACCCGAACCGACAATGCCCGCAACATTCGCCCCGCGCTTGAAGCGCTTGGCCAGATCGCCAATCTCGTCCGGCGCGAAACCGTCCCCTTGGTCGCAGACCTGTACTTCTGCCTTGTCGCCTTGGGTGACCGCGACGTTAATCGTGCTTTCGGCAGGCGCGTATTTCAGCGCGTTGTCGATCAGGTTGCGCACTGCATTCTGCAAAAGGATCGGATCGCCGACCATCATGACATCGGGGTCTTGCGTCATTTCCAGAGCAATGTCCTTCATTTCCGCAATCGGTGTCAGCTGCACCAGCAGCTCTTGGACCAATGCGCCCAGATTGATGTCCTGCTGATCCAGATTATCCGCGCGAAAGGCAATCATGGCGTGGTCCAGCAACTGCCCCGCCGCCCGCGAACTTTCGTCGATCGCGCGCACCATCGACCGCAGGGCCTGCCGATTCTCGGGGCGGTCGACCCGCTGCAATGTCGTCTCGGCGTGGGACCGGACGGTGGCCAGTGGTGTGCGCACGCGGTGTGCCGCTTCGGTGATGAAATTCTCAGACTGCAAAAGCGACTGGTTCAAACGTGCCATTAGACTGTTGAGCGACGACACAAGCGGGGCCATTTCTGCCGGAATTGGTTTGGTGACGGGGCGCAGGTCTTTGGGTCCGCGCCGCGTGATCGCGGTGGTCAGGGCCTGCAACTGGTCAAAGGTCGTCGCTGTTGCCCAGAACGCGATCAGTGCGGCCAGCGCAAAGAAACCGATCCCGAAAAGTGCCACGTTCTGCGAAATCTGGTTCAACGTCCCCGAAAGGGCATCCTGCGTCTGCCCTACGGAGACAACGATCCGCGTGCGCAGGTTCGCACCGATCAGCGTGCGTGTCGCACTTGCCAGCCGGACCGGAACACCGTCGAAGGTGACCGTCTCGAACGTCCGCGTTTCACCATTCGACAGGTCGGGGCGCGGCAGGTTCTCGTATCCGGAAATGACAGTATCATCTTGATATATCGCGTAAAAAACGCGATCATCGCTGGAAGTGCTTAGCATCGAAAGCGCAGCATAGGGAAAGTCGACCTCGACCGCGCCGTCACGGACCACAGCCGCATCTAGGATTGAGCTGACCGACGCGCCGATGATCTGGTCCTGCCCCTGTTGGGCGATTTGTGCGGCATAGCTGC
>JBFEQR010000351.1:0-3308 GCA_041549425.1 Yoonia sp.
AAGACCGAAAAGCGGTGGATTGCCCAGCAGGGTCACCCCCTGATCGTTCTCTGCCAGCAACAGCAACATGATGAAAAGGGAGGTCACCCCGCCCCAATACCCGAATGCGGCACCTGATCCGGAAATCCGCCCGACTTCTTCGTCATTGCCCAGTGACGGCAGGATCGCGTTCACGAAATTGAGCGCGCTTTCGGCGGCGAAAAAGCCCACGTAAAAGATAATCAGCAGGAAAATCAGGGCGGACCCATCCGGTGTCAGACCCCACAACATCGCAGCGGCAACCACATAGACGACGGAAAAGAACGCGATCCACGGCATCTTGCGTCCCGAGTTGTCGGCAAAAGCCCCCAGAAACGGCGCGGTGAAGGCGATCAAAAGACCGGCGACGGTCTGCCCCAGCGACCAGACCCACTGGGCTTGCGCGTCGGCGGCGGCTTCTTCCATGCCGGTCCCGAGAAAATATTCGGTGGCAACAACCGCGAAATAGGGGCCGAAGATGAATGTCAGGCCAAGCGTGTAAAACGGCTGTGACGCCCAATCAAAGGCCATCCAGCCCCAAATGCGCTTTTTCGATACGGCCATATGCTCACCCCTGACTTTTCTTGCTGGGATAAGACACAGAGAACGTCAGGTCTGGCAAGCAAAGCTTTGCCTAGTGTCCAAACACATACCGCCAAATTCCGGAGGCCAGGGGCGCTTGCTTTCGGCGTCGATCCAGGCCTGCACCCATGCGGGCATTTGGGGCGACACCCCGTGATGGCCGACATGCGCAAAGACTTTGGCGGGGCTGACGATGCCGTTTTTGTCTGTGATGGCTGACCGGAACAAGGCTTGGACCGCGCACGCGTCGCCGATCCACAGACTGTGTTCGAGATAAAAGAACTTGTCGTCCCAACCTACCGCACGGCTGACATTGCGGAATTTCACGAAAGGGCGAATGCGCTTGCGATAGCGCACGGAGTTCCCCGCCATGGTCATGCCCCAACCGTTTTCCTTCAGGGCGGCGATCAGCCCGACACGCTGGGCCAGACCTGTGCGACCGATATCAAGAATGCTCAGGATGCGCCCGTTGTTCATCTCCATGTATCCGTCAAGGTCTTGTGGCCAGCAGCGATGGTACGAAACATGCGCTTGCAGTGCTTCCAGCTGTGGCATGCGTCTGGCGCGCAGAACTTCGTTGATGACACGGATGATGGGATACATTTGAGTGACCTTTGGTTGCATTCCGCACATGGTATCGCTTGACCTTTGCGTCAACTTTGACCTTGCGGCAACCTTGGGCTTGTCGGAACTGCGCAGAGCGCTTAGGTCTCTGCAAATAAATAAAGGACTGACCAGACCATGCTGACCATTCTACAAGCCCTGTTGCTGATTATCGGCGTATTGCGCTTTTTCGTGATCGCGCATTTCATCATGAGCTGGCTGATCCGCTTTGACGTCCTTAACATCCGTCAGGAATTCGTAGGCCAGGTCTGGTACGGCCTGGAGCGTATTCTGGACCCGATCTATAGCCGCGTTCGTCGCATCATGCCCGATCTGGGCGGCATCGACCTGTCGCCGATTGTCGTGCTGGTCGGCCTCGAAATCCTGCGGATCTTCTTGTTCAACAACCTGTCCGCCTTTGTCTAAGGCATGTTTCGGCGGGCTTTGCCGATTGCTGTGACAAGTGGTTGCGCGCAGCCATGCTCTTCTGACAAATTACCTGTCATCGGGGTATGCAGCCTGCGGTGCTGGGCTACGAATAAAGGATAGAGAAATGGGACTTCTTACACTTGGCAAGAAAGGCGTAGCTGCTGTTCTTGCAGCGCAACTGCTTTTGGCGACACAGGCCGTGACTATGGCACAGGCCGAGATGCTTGGTACCGAGGCGGCGATCAGCAAATACGCAACTTTGGACGATCGGGCGGAACTGCTGGATGCGCTTGACCGCGACGATGTGCAGGCTGAAATGGTCGCGATGGGCATCGACCCGACAGAGGCAGAGGCCCGTCTTGCGGCGCTGTCCGATGCCGAGGTGTCTTTGATCCTGTCGCAGATGGAAAACGATAGTGCGGGTGCCGACATTATCGGGACATTGTTCACGGTGTTCGTGATCCTTTTGGTCACTGATCTTCTTTGCTTTACCCGCGTGTTCAATTTCACGCGGTGTGTGCGCTAGAACACCTTGCTGCGCCGCTTTTGTCTGCTGGTCACCCTGACGTGGCTGGCAGCCTGCGCGGCACCGTTTGATCCTGATGCGCGGCTGTCGGTCGATGTGCCGACACGCGCCGCCGTGCCCGATGTGCCCCTGATCAAACAGGCGGATTTCTATTGTGGGCCAGCGGCAATCGCGATGGTGATGCAATGGGCCGGTGCTGACATCACACAAGACGCCGTCGCGGCACTTGCCTTCAACCCCGGTGCAGGTGGGACCTATCTGGCGGATATGACCGGCAGCAGTCGCAGGTTGGGCCAACTGGCCGTGCAGATCGACAGTTTCGATCAGCTTTTGTCCGAAGTCGCGGCCGGACATCCCGTCATTGTGTTTCAGAACCTTGGTCTGGGGGTTGCACCTGTTTGGCATTACGGCGTCGTGACCAGCTATGATTTCGGCGCAGACGAAGTCCGCCTGAACTCTGGTCAGCTTGACCAGATGGTCATGCCTTTTGCCGTCTTTGAACGGACATGGCGGCGCGGTGATTTTTGGGGGCTTGTAGTTCTGCCCCCTGACCGATTGCCACATAGCTTGCCGGAGGCAAAAGTTCTGGCCGCCGGTGCGGCGCTGGAACGGGTTGAGCAATTCGGAGCGGCGGCCACGCTGTATCAGACAGGGGCAAGGCGCTGGCCCGACAACTGGCTTTGGCAATTCGGGTTGGGAAATGCCCGTTATGCGCTGGGCGATTTGCGTAGGGCGCGTTTGGCACTGCGCCGCGCGCGCGCGCTGGCCCCCGATATTCCCGAAGTGCGCGCCAATCTGGCCTTCGTCGAGGCAGAGTTGCGCGCGCGATAGCCCCGCAAACGAAACGGCGGACTGCCATCGGAAACATCTATGGCGCAAAAGCGCCGCTTGCGGTCGCGCATGACCTTTCAGGAAAGCCGCGCAAGTGGTGTAGTCTGCTCAAGAACGCCCGGATGGAGACCCCTTATGTCAGATCGCATTACTTTTACGCTGGACGGTGAAACCGTGACCGCCGCGGCGGGCGAAACGATTTGGGAAGTGGCCAACGGGCGTGGTCTGGGCATCCCCCACTTGTGCCACAAACCGGCCCCCGGGTATCGATCCGACGGAAACTGCCGCGCTTGTATGGTCGCGATCGAGGGTGAACGCA
>JBFEQR010000352.1:0-3304 GCA_041549425.1 Yoonia sp.
GACAGTGACATCGTCGCTCATCTGCCGCACTACAGCCAAGTTGTGACTGATGAACAGAATTGTTAGTCCGAACCGTTCTTGCAGATCTTTCAGCAAATTCAGGACCTGGGCCTGAATCGAGACATCAAGTGCGCTGGTGGGTTCGTCACAGATCAGGATACGAGGCCGTGCCAGCAAGGATCTAGCAACAGCAATCCGTTGTCTCTGACCGCCAGAGAACTGGTGCGGATAACGATTTATTGCATCCGTGGACAGGCCTACGAGGTTAAGCATGGCCGCAGCAAGATCCCGTCGCTTTGATAGATCCTTTTCGAGTCCATATAGCCATAGCGGCTCCATTAGAATTTCGCCAATCCGGTGACGCGAGTTCAGACTGCTAAACGGGTCTTGAAAAACCATTTGGATCGCGCGGCGAGACGGATCTTTGCGCCCGCGCTCGCGCGCCAAAGGCAATGATGTATCATGCAAACTGAGCGTTCCGGCGGAAGGCTGCACAAGGCCAGTCAGGACTTTCGCCATCGTTGACTTGCCCGAACCGCTTTCACCGACAAGCCCCATCACGGTGGCAGGTCTGACTGTCATTGATACATCGTCAAGCGCGACAAAGACATCCGGCTTACGGAAGAAACTTTCACGGGCGCCGGTGAAGCGAACGGTGATTCCGTCCATGCTCAGCCCTTCACCAAGGGACTCTTCACCCGATTGCAGCCACGCTTCGGCATCGACGGCTCGCCGTCCGGCCGGCGCTGTCTGGGGTGTAGCTTCGGTATCAGGAAGCAAGAAGCGGTTGAGTTTGACATCTAGCCTTGGCACTGCCGCCATCAGACCCTTGGTATACGGATGTTCGGGTGCGGTCAGAACTTGCTTCGTCGGTCCGCTTTCGATCACATTGCCACCGCGCAGCACTGTGACGTTGTCAGCAATTTGCGCGATGACGCCAATATCATGCGTGATCAGTAGAAATCCGATCCCGCGATCGTCGGCTAGCCGTCTGATCAGATCAAGAACCTGCGACTGGACTGCAACGTCTAGCGCTGTTGTCGGTTCATCCGCGATGATCAGTTCCGGGTTCGTGCAAAGTGCGAGGGCAATCACCACGCGTTGGCGCATCCCGCCCGAGAACTGGTGCGGGTAGGCTTTAATCCGCCGCGCAGCATTCTCGATTCCGATTTCCTCGAGCAAAGAGACCGCACGGTCGCGCGCAGCTGCCGCGCTGATATCCTCGTGCGCTTGGATGGTTTCGATAAGCTGATCTTCAATCGTCATCAACGGATTGAGACTTGTCTGCGGATCCTGAAAGATCATCGAGATGCGGCGCCCGCGGGTCTCGTGGGCCTCGACCGGCGAAAGGGCGCGCAAGTCGGTATCGCCCAAATGGATTGATCCTTCCGAAATGAAACCGGGCGATTGCAGCAAACCGATGATCGCTGCACCGATGGTCGACTTGCCTGCTCCGCTTTCTCCGACAAGACCGTGAATTTCGCCTTTGCCGATCGTCAGCGATACACCATCGATCGCGGTGAAGGTCCCGAAACGACCGGGGAACTGGACTGACAGGTTTTCAACACGCAGCATCAACGGAGCCTCGGGTTGAAGATGTCGCGCAGAAAATCGCCAAGTACATTGATGGAGACAACCAAAGCGACCAGAAAGATCGTTGGCACCCAGAGGATCCACCATTCGCCCGACAGCAGGAATTGCATACCGATCCGGATGAGTGTGCCCAACGATGGGCTATCGGCCGGTAGTCCAATTCCCAGGAAGGACAGCGTCGCCTCTAGAAGGATCGCCGAGGCAAGATCTACCGTCATGATGACCAGAAGAGGTCCCATGATATTGGGCAGGATATGCCGCAACATGACACGCAGCGGGTGCTGCCCCATGATCATTGCTGCTTGCACATAGTCCTTGTTGCGCTCGACAAAGACGCTGGCCCGCGCAGTCCGCGCAAAGTTGACCCACAGAGAAAGCGCGATGGCAAGGGTCAGGACTGCTACGCGCAGGTCTTGTTGCACGGCGGCTGGCAAAAGTCCCCGTGAGATACCGTCGATCAGAAGCGCCGTCAGAATTGCAGGCAAGGCCAACTGAACGTCTGCGATCCGCATGACAATTGCGTCAAATCGGCCGCCATAATAGCCCGCAGCCAAGCCCAGACCGACACCGAGAACTGTTGCAATCGCCATTGCCATCAGGCCGATCAGCAAGGATAGCCGCGCGCCGTAAAGGATCGAGGACACCATGTCCCGCCCCTGGTCATCTGTTCCTAGTGGGAAGCGCGGGTCTCCGCCTTGCCATACGGGCGGCTGCAGCCCGTCCATGAGTGAGAAACTCGATAAATCATAGGGATTTGAGGTTGCGATCCACGGCGCAAGCATCGCGCCGCCGATAATCAAAACCGACGTGATCGCCGCAATAATCGCCGCGGGCGAGCGCAGAAAGTAATAGACACCGTCCGATCGGAGAAAGCGTGACAACATGTCAGACAGCCTCCTTCACGCGCAGGCGCGGATCGATCAGAAGATAAAGCATATCGACCAGCAAATTGACGAGCACAAAGAAGAAGGCGATCACGACAAGGTAGACCCCCATCACGGGGATATCTACGAAGCGTATCGACTCGAGAAACAGCAGACCCATACCGGGCCATTGAAAGACACTTTCGGTAACAATGGAAAATGCGATAACGCCGCCGAATTGAAGGCCAATGATCGTGATCACCGGTATCATCGTGTTCCCGAGTGCGTGGCGGTAGTGGAGGCTGCGATAGGGAATGCCGCGCGCTGTCGCAAAACGGATATAGTCGGACCGCATGACCTCCATCATTTCGGCGCGCACAAGGCGCATGGTCAATGTCAGCTGATAGACGCCAAGTGTGATGGCCGGCAGGATCAAAGCCCGCCAGCCGTCAATCGTCAGAAAACTGGTTGTCCAGCCTCCCAGATCAACTGTCCCGCCACGACCAAAGGTCGGCAACCATCCCAGTTGCACGCCAAACAGAAAGATGAGGACGATGCCGATCACAAACGTCGGTATCGATACCCCGACCAATGTGGTCAGAAGGATTGATTGCGTGATCACGCCGCGCGGTTTGAGCGCCGTGTAGACACCCGCCGGTATTCCAACGACAAGCGAGATGATCAACGCCATTATCCCCAACTCGATAGTTGCGGGAATACGGCTGGCGATCATTTCGTTGACGGGCTGTCGGGTCCTGTATGAAAAGCCGAAATCGCCCTGCACCATTTCGGCAGTAAAACGGTAGAACTGCAGCACGAAAGGATCTTTCAGACCCAGTTCCTCGCGA
>JBFEQR010000353.1:0-3297 GCA_041549425.1 Yoonia sp.
GGCACCTGCACGCGTGTTCCACACGCAGGAAGCCGTGAAAGCAGCCTTCCAGAACGGCGAATTCACCCAAGACACAGTGATCGTCGTGCGCTTTCAGGGCCCCAAATCCAACGGTATGCCCGAATTGCACGGCCTGACGCCGACAATGGCCGTGCTGCAGGATCGCGGGCTTAAGGTTGCGCTGGTGACCGACGGGCGCATGTCGGGTGCATCGGGCAAGGTGCCCTCTGCCATCCACGTCTGCCCCGAGGCCGCCGATAACGGACCGATTGCCTGTGTGCAGGATGGCGATATCATTCGCCTTGACGCCACAACCGGCACCATCACAGTCAAGGACGTGGACCTGAGCACGCGCACCCCCGCCACCGCCGATCTGACCGGCAATGGCACAGGCGTGGGCCGCGAATTGTTCGAAGTCTTCCGCCAGACCGTTGGCCTTGCCGCTGATGGCGCTGGCGTCGTGGTCTGACCACCCAACCGAACCGTATTGATCAAAGGACCCGCTTATGACCCCGCAACAAGCCTCAGCCGCTGCTGAAAAAATCTGCCTTATGGCCCCCGTTGTGCCCGTGCTTGTCATCGACGACGCAAGCAAGGCCGAACGCCTGGCCGAAGCGCTGGTAAAGGGTGGCCTGCCCGCGCTGGAAGTCACCTTGCGCACGCCCGCAGCACTCGATGCGATCCGCGAGATGGCGAAGGTCGCGGGCGGCGCTGTCGGCGCGGGCACGCTGCTGACGCCCAAGGACGTGGAAGACGCCAAGGCCGCCGGTGCAACCTTTGGCGTCTCGCCCGGGGCCACAGACAGGCTTTTGGATGCCTGCGAGGCCAACGAACTGCCGCTTTTGCCCGGTGCTGCCACCGCGTCAGAGGCGATGCGCCTGCTGGAACGCGGATATACCGTGCAAAAATTCTTCCCCGCAGAGGCCAGCGGCGGTGTTCCGGCGCTCAAGGCCATCGGCGCACCGATCCCGCAGGTCAAATTCTGCCCCACAGGCGGTGTCAGTCTCACGAATGCAGCCAGTTATCTGGGCTTGTCCAACACGCTTTGCGTCGGTGGCTCATGGGTTGCACCCAAAGACATGGTCGCGGCAGGTGACTGGGCCGGCATCACCGCGCTGGCACAAGAGGCAGCAGCGATTTCGTATTGAAATCAGATAATTGCGGAAATTTTGTGGGCTTCATCAGGTATTAGGAATTAGGCCGTAAAGATTGCTTCACCCGATGTGAGGAGCAGTTGATGTTTGATTCCTGGCCGATTTCCAGACGCGTAAGCAGTGGCTTTCTATTTGTGACCCTGATCATTGTGGGGCTGGCGCTGTTTTCGCAGCGTTCGGTCGCAAATCTGGGCGTGGGATATCTGGAATACCGCAGCATCGCCAAGCAAAGCGTCGCCATCGGAGCCTTTGTCCAAGACATTTACGAGGCGCGTATGGCCGCCGATGCCTACCGCGACGATCCTTCAGATGCCAACCGTGCGGACTTGAACAGCAATATTGACGAAGTTGTCTCTGACGCCAGTTTGCGCGACCGGTTTGCCACCTCGCCAGTACGCCGTGCCGAGATTGAAAAGCTGATCGGCCTTGCGCAGAACTATCGCGACAGCTTTGCCGAGATGGCCGAAATCTATGACGCAGCGCAGGCTTTGCAGGGGCAGATCAACACTCAAAGCACGGCTTTGCAGACACAGATCAATCGCATTTTTTCGGGCGCCGTTCAAAACGGCAATCCGGCAGCGATCACTGCGGCAGGAAATGCGCTTCAATCCGCGCTGGCGGTTATGGTTCAGGGTCAGCGGGTCGTGACGACGCATAGCGCGCGAGATCTGGCGACATTCCAAACGGATTTCACCACCCTTGAAAGGAGCTTGCAACGGCTGTCCACGTTGAGCAATCAAACCGGTCTTCTGACACAAATAGAGGGTCTAAGCGCCAGTCTGGCCGACTATCAGGCCGCGATTGCGGCCTATATAGAGACGCGCACACGCGCTGAAACACGCGCGGTGTCGTCGCTCGGGCAAATCGGGGTGGAGCTGCAGGAGCGGCTAGACCTTATGACAGACGAAATTGTCGCGCGGCAGGTCGCACTTGGGCCGCAGGGTGCGGCAATCATCAGCCGCCTGCAAACCGTCATACCCACCGTCGGGGTGATTGCCACGCTCGCAGCAATCTTGGCCGCTTTCCTGATCGGACGCTGGATCAACGGGTCTGTCACGCGTCTGGCTGATATGACCGATGCCCTGGCCGCCGGAAACGAAGATGTGGTGATCACCGGCACCGAACATCAGCATGAGCTGGGCCGGATGGCGCGCGCATTGAACATCTTTCGCCAAGCGCAGATCGAACGCAACGAAGCCTCGGCCGAACGCGCCCGCTTGCGCGCCGAACAGGACAAGGTTGTGGGCACAATGCAGCGCGAATTGGGACAATTGGCAGAAGGCGACCTGACGATCAAAATCACCGATGACTTTGCCGCGGAATACGAAGACATGCGGATAAACTTCAACGCGGCGGTCAATGCCTTAAACACGGCGCTCTCCAAGGTCAAACAGACCGCGACCATCATCGGGCGCACGACGTCGCAGACCAATGCAGCCACCAATGAACTGTCGCAACGCACAGAAAATCAGGCTGCGACGCTGGAACAAACAGCTGCCGCGCTGGACGAACTGACCGCCAGCGTCAAATCCGCCGCCGAACACGCCAAAGCCGTGGACCTTTCCGTCAACAAGGCGCGTTCCGAGGCCACCAAGAACGGCAAGATCGTGGCAGAGGCGGTTTCAGCCATGTCCGAGATCGAACAGTCGTCCAACCAGATCACGCAGGTCATTGGCGTGATTGACGATATCGCCTTCCAGACCAATCTGCTTGCGCTTAACGCAGGCGTTGAGGCCGCGCGCGCAGGCGAATCCGGCAAAGGTTTTGCCGTCGTCGCATCCGAAGTCCGTGCCCTTGCCCAACGCTCGGCCGATGCCGCCAAAGAAATTTCGGGCTTGATCGCCAACAGTTCACGTCATGTACAACAGGGCACCGCATTGGTCGGTAACGCAGGCGATGCGCTAACAGAGATCATCACGCAGGTGAACGAGATCGCAAGCATGACATCCCAGATTGCCACCAGCGCGGAAGAACAATCCATCGGGTTGTCCGAGATCAATATTGGCGTGAACCAACTGGATCAGGTCACGCAGAAAAATGCCGCGATGGTGCAGGATTCGATCTCTCGCGGTGATGCTTTGGCTTCAGAAACAGAGAAACTGGACGCATTAATCAAACAGTTCCGGATCGCCGCGACCGGCCC
>JBFEQR010000354.1:0-3288 GCA_041549425.1 Yoonia sp.
ACACGCCGTGCCGCGCACCGTGTCAGGGGGAGAGCGGGTGCTGTACCATGCGCTTTATCCCGCCCGTGGGGCGCTTTATTCCTCTGATGAATTTGCGCGGTCCTGTGGTTTGCCAGCATCGCCGATTGATGATCTGGCGACGTTTCACACGGTTTTCGGGAAAACCGTGCCGGATGTGTCGCTGAATGCGGTGGCCAATCTGGGCTATGCCGAAGGGCGCTGGCTGTTGCCGGTCTACCCCGGTGACACGCTGACCTCACAATCCGAGGTGATCGGGGTCAAGCAGAACTCGAACGGGAAATCGGGCGTTGTCTGGGTGCGCACCACAGGGCGCAATCAGCGTGGTGAGGCCGTGCTGAGCTATGTGCGTTGGGTTATGGTGCGCAAGCGTGGCGCAGGTGACGCGCCAGAGGCGGTGATCCCTGATCTGTCAAAGACCGTCGCGGCCTCTGATCTGGTTATCCCCGATGGTCTGTCCTTTGCGGATTATGATTTTGGCCTTGCGGGCGAACCTCACCGTCTGGGCGATTATCAGGTGGGCGAGGTGATCGACCACGTTGACGGTGTGACCATTGAAGAGGCCGAGCATATGCTGGCCACCCGCCTGTGGCAAAACACGGCCAAGGTGCATTTTGATGCGACCAACCGTGCAGACGGCAAACGGTTGATCTACGGCGGGCATGTGATTTCGATGGCGCGGGCGCTGTCGTTCAATGGCTTGGCCAATGCGCAGATGATTGCGGCGCTCAATGGCGGCGCCCATGCCAACCCGTGCTTTGCCGGTGATACCGTGCGCGCGTGGTCAGAGGTGCTGGACGTGGCTGAAACCGCAGCCTCGGGTGTGGGCGCGATCCGGTTGCGGCTGGTTGCGACCAAAGGCGAAGCGGGTGCCCTGCGCGGGGATGATGGCAAGTATCTGCCCGATGTGCTGCTTGATCTGGATTACTGGGCGCTGATGCCGATCTAGGGACGCAGCAGTTTTTGTGATCACGAAAAAAAATTGTGTGATCACAAAGTGCAGAAAAATGGCGTCACGCGTCACTTTTTCACAGGTTAGTTGATCTGTGTCACGTGACTCTGCGTGCAGAAGTGTGCAAGAAATGACCAACGACGCGTCTTGCCGGACGCGTGAAGCCGACGAAGGGAACGCTTATGGCCGATGTGAACAGGGGCAATCGCCCGCTCTCGCCGCATTTGGAAATCTACCGTCCGCAGTGGACATCCATTTCATCAATTCTGGTCCGGATCACAGGAAACGCGCTGATTGTCGCGGCCTTGTTGATTGTCTGGTGGTTCGTTGCCGCCGCCTCGGGTCCCGAGGCCTTTGCGATTGCCAACGGGTTCCTGACAAGCTGGTTTGGTGACCTGATCATGTTCTTTTCGGTGATGGGGCTTTGGTACCACCTGCTGGGTGGCCTGCGCCATCTGGTCTGGGACAGTGGCCGGATGCTGGACGTGGACAAGTCCGAGCTTGCCGCGCAGATGATGATGGTGCTGACCGTGCTGTTGACCATCTTCACCGTTGTTGTGCTGTAGGGGGACTGAAACATGGCTTTTCTGACTGACCGCAAACGCGCAACCGGCCTTGGGTCTGCAAAAACAGGGACCGAGCATCACTGGCAGATGATGGTGTCCTCTGTGGCGCTGCTGTTCCTGATCCCGTTGTTTGTTTTCACATTCGGCTGGATTCTGGGGTCGCCCTATGAAGAGGTGATCGCCTATTATCAGCGGCCTTTCCCTGCTGTGGTGGCCATTCTGACCATGGCGGTGGGCTTTTTCCACTTTCGCGGTGGTGTCCAGACCCTGATCGAAGACTATGTTCATGGTTTCGCGCGCAAGGCGCTGATCATCGGCATGATCTGCCTGTCCTATGCGGCTGCCGCTTTTGCGATTTTCGCAATCGTGCGCATCGCGCTGTAATTTCAAGAGGCTTACCTGATGGCTGCTTACGAATACGAAACCCATACCTATGACGCGATTGTTGTAGGTGCCGGTGGCGCGGGTCTGCGCGCAACGCTGGGTCTTGCCGAACAGGGCCTGCGCACGGCCTGTATCACCAAGGTTTTCCCGACCCGTTCCCACACTGTTGCCGCACAGGGCGGCATTGCCGCGTCCCTTGGCAACATGGGTCCCGATAGCTGGCAGTGGCATATGTATGACACCGTCAAAGGCTCCGACTGGCTGGGTGACACCGACGCCATGGAATACCTCGCGCGTGAGGCTCCCAAGGCAGTTTACGAACTGGAACACTACGGCGTGCCGTTTTCGCGCACAGAAGAGGGCAAGATCTATCAGCGTCCCTTTGGCGGCCACACCACCGAATTCGGTGAAGGCCCGCCCGTGCAGCGGACCTGTGCCGCAGCCGACCGGACCGGCCATGCCATCCTGCACACCCTTTACGGTCAGTCGCTGAAACAGCAGGCTGAATTTTACATCGAATATTTCGCCCTTGATTTGATCATGTCCGATGACGGCATCTGTCAGGGTGTCATCGCATGGAAGCTGGATGACGGCACCATGCATGTCTTCAACGCCAAGACCGTCGTGCTGGCGACAGGCGGCTATGGCCGTGCCTATTTCAGCGCCACATCCGCCCACACCTGCACCGGTGATGGTGGTGGTATGGTCGCCCGTCAGGGTCTGCCCCTGCAGGATATGGAGTTCGTTCAGTTCCACCCCACCGGCATCTATGGTGCAGGCTGCCTGATCACCGAAGGCGCGCGCGGCGAGGGGGGGTATCTGACCAACTCCGAAGGCGAACGCTTTATGGAGCGTTACGCGCCGAACTACAAAGACCTTGCGCCGCGCGACTATGTCAGCCGCTGCATGACCATGGAAATCCGTGAAGGCCGCGGTGTGGGTCCCAATGGCGACCACATCAGTCTGAACCTCAACCATCTGCCAAAAGAGGCTTTGGCCGAACGCCTGCCCGGTATCTCGGAAAGTGCGCGTATCTTTGCGGGTGTTGACGTGAGCAAGGAAGCGATCCCCGTTCTGCCAACCGTGCACTATAACATGGGTGGTATTCCAACGAACTATTACGGTGAGGTCCTCAATCCCACCAAGAAAGACCCCAACGCCGTTGTGCACGGCCTGATGGCTGTTGGCGAGGCGGGTTGTGCGTCCGTCCATGGGGCCAACCGTCTGGGATCAAACAGCCTGATCGACCTTGTGGTCTTTGGCCGCGCTGCTGCGATCCGTGCGGGTGAGGTTGTGGACCGTGCAGCGCCCAATCCGACACTGAACCAGGCGTCCGTTGATATGTGCCTTGATCGCTTTGACGGTCTG
>JBFEQR010000355.1:0-3282 GCA_041549425.1 Yoonia sp.
ATGCACTTGCTCTGACGCGCTGTCATCGGCCAGCATGGTGACGACGACCTCGCTCGACGCCATCAGCTGCGCAGGCGTGTCCGCCACTGCGCAACCGGCCTTCTTGGCAAAATCGACGGCTTTTTCCGAACTGCGGTTCCAGACGGTCACAGTGTGGCCCGCCTTGATCAGGCTGCGGGCCATGTGCTGGCCCATCCGCCCCAATCCGGCAAAGCCGACCCGCATATCAGGCGACTTTATTCGCGGCGATGCCCGAGATTGCCTGAATCAGGTTGTCTTCGGTCACTTCCTCGCTGGTGAATGTCCGCATGACCTTGCCGCTATACATGGCAACGATGCGGTCACTGACGTGAAGAACCTCCGGCATTTCGGAACTGATGACGATAACGGCGTAACCCTGCGCCGCCAACTCGCGGATCAGGTTGTGGATTTCGGCCTTGGACCCCACGTCAATACCGCGGGTCGGTTCATCCACAATCAATACGTTGGGATGCATGGACAGCCATTTACCGATGACGATCTTTTGCTGGTTGCCGCCGGACAGGTTGCCCACGGTCTGTTTCCAGCCTGGTGTGCGAATATCCAGCTTGTCGCGGTATTGGTCAAAGATCGCAATCTCTGCGCCTTCTGCGACAAACGGGCCGGCTTTTAGATCGCTGACTTGTGGCAGGGTCATGTTGTCACGGCAGTTCATACCAAGGACAAGGCCCTGCCCCTTGCGGTCCTCGGGGACCAGCGAGATGCCCATCTCGATCGCATCGGCCGGTGAGTTGATTTTGATTTCTTCGCCGTCAAGATGAATGGTGCCGCCGCTGGGCGTGCGCAGGCCGAAAAGCGTCTCTGCAATCTCGGTCCGGCCAGCCCCGACAAGACCGTAGAAGCCCAAGACCTCGCCACGCCGCACCTGAAAATTGACGTCCTGAAAAAGATGGCCACAGGAAAGATCGCGCACCTCGAGTGCGACATCGCCAAGCTCGTGGGTGACTGCCGCGCGGCTCAGGTCAAGCTTGCGCCCGATCATCATCTGCGTGACGCCTTCTTCATTCGTCTCTGCGGTGACAACGGTGCCTTGGTACTGGCCGTCGCGCAGCACGGAAATGCGGTCAGTGATCTTGAAGATCTCTTCCATCCGGTGCGAGATATAGATGATGCCGACCCCGTGCGATTTCAGGTCAGCAATCACGTCAAACAGAACGACCTTTTCGGCATCCGTCAGTGAAGCCGTCGGTTCGTCAAAAATCACGGCCTTGGCGTCGACGGTCAGCGCGCGCGCAATCTCGACCATCTGCTGGTTGGCAATCGACAGGTCCCCTACGCGCGTCTTGGCGTTGAACCCTACCTTCAGCTTTTTCAGGATCGTGTCGGTCTGCGCATAAAGTTTCGCCCAATCGACACGGCCAAAGGATTTGCGCGGCAGTTCGCCCAAGTAGATATTTTCGGCCACCGAAAGCTCTTCGGCAAGGCTCAGTTCTTGGTGGATGAACACGATCCCCTTTGATTTCGCCTGCAAGGGCGAGGTCATGACAGTCGGCACTTCGCCCACGATGATCTGGCCTTCGTTGGGCTGGTGAATGCCGCCCAAGACCTTCATCAGGGTCGATTTGCCTGCGCCGTTTTCCCCCATCAGGGCGTGTACTTCGCCGGGCATGACCGAAAAGGACACGTTGTCGAGGGCGCGAACACCGGGAAAGGTTTTGACGATGCCTTCAAGCCGCAAGGCGGGTGTTTGGTCGGTCATGTCTTCAACTCCTCTTTCCCTTTGAGGTTCAACTGCCGGTCAAGGAACAGCACGGCGATCAGGATCAGACCGATCACAAGGTTCACGGTTTCGGTATCTGCACCGATGTGGCCAAGACCTTTGCGCAAAAGCTGGATCGCCAGCACACCGCCAAGCGTGCCCATGATCGACCCAGCCCCGCCGGTCAGCTTCGTGCCGCCAAGAACGACGGCCGTAATGACCCAAAGCTCATACAATTGCCCGTCGTTGGGGTTCACCGAGCCGGATTCAGAATAGAACACCACCGCAGACAGCGCCGCCAGAAAGCCGATGATCATGAAGTTGATCATCATATGCGGACCGACGCGGATACCGGCATTCACTGCCGCTTCGCGGTTGTTGCCGATGGCATAGGCGTTGCGGCCATGAACGGTCTTCGTCATGACAAACCAGATCACAAGCGTGACAACGGCAAGGAACCAAGTGGCCGTGTGAAGCCCCAGAAACTGCGCCTCTGCGAAATCGACCAAGGTCCAGTTCAGCTCTGATGTGGGGTTTTCACCGTTGTACATGAACACCAGACCGCGAAAGCCCAGCATCGACCCCAAGGTCACGATGAAAGCATCGACACCGGTCTTCCAGACAATCAAACCATTGATCGCCCCCAGCACAACGCCGGTCAGCAGGGCCAGTGTCCAGGACACGGGGATCACCCAGTCGCCAAGGCCCGCGAAAATGCCCCAAGTCATGCTGTCCAGCAGTATGACAGCGGCCAGTGCAAAGATGGCACCGACGCTCAGGTCGATATTGCCGTTGATCATGATGATGGTCATGCCCATCGCGATAATCCCGATCGGTGCCGATTGCTTGAGCAGCAACAGCATGTTGTCGACATCCATGAACGCCTTGTCCGACAGGGACAGGAATTCACCCGCGACGCTGAAGAAGACCAGCTCGAGCACCACGAAGGCCCAGATCGCGCCGGTTTTGATAAAGGGAGCCATTTTTTCAGCTTGCATCTTTTCCGCCTCCTACGCGATGTTTGACCAAAGCCTGCCGCGCTTGGCTGCGATATCGAGCCAGACAGCAAGGATGATGATGATCCAGGTCACAACAAACTGGACGTAGAACTGCAAACCCACCAAAAGCAGTCCGTTCTGGATAAATCCAAGGATCAGAACGCCAATAACGGTTTTGAAAATAGTGCCGGACCCACCCAGCAACGACGCGCCGCCAAGAATGACCGCCGCCAGAACCTCAAGCTCCAGCCCCTGCCCTACAGTGTTTTGCGACCCCAATGACCGGCTGGCCTGAATAAGACCCGCGGTTGCAACGCAGCCTGCCGACATCAGGTAGCACAGGAAAACAGTCCGCGCGCGTTTGATGCCCGAAAAGGTCGCCGCGGTTCCGTTGCCGCCCACAGCATAGACTTTGCGCCCGAAAGGCGTTTTCGCCAATACGATCCCCAATAGCGCCGCAAGAGCGAGGAACATCAGGATCGGGACTGGAATGCCCAGCGCCGTGCCCTGACCGAACACATCGAACCATGTGCCGTCCTTGTCCGC
>JBFEQR010000356.1:0-3271 GCA_041549425.1 Yoonia sp.
CTCATAGCTGTCCAGCGCAGCAGGGATCGAGCCGGATTCAACAAACACGTCCGCCACACCCTTCATAAAGGAAGGTGCCGCACCGCCAAGCCATGCTGCGGAAAGCTGTGTTTCGATGTCAGGGAAGACGAATGTTGCCATTGTCTCGGCTGTTGCTGTTTCGTCCATACCGGCATCCTGTGCGATGACCGGCAGCATTTCAGCAACGCCGGATCCGTCGTTCCATGCGGTGTTCGCATCGGCTGTGACTTTCAGGAATTTGGCGACCAGATCGCCATTTTCGGCCACGAAACCTGCGGGCGCAGATGTCACGTCAAAGACCAGAATGCCGAGCGCTTCTTTTTCAGCGCCGGTCAACAGAACGTTGCCGTGCTCTTTCATGCGGCGCAGAGCACCACCCCAACCGCAGGACATGTCGACCTGACCTTGGGCCAAGGCAGCAGCGCCTTCGGCTGGCGCCATGTCAACCACGTCAAGCGACGCAAGATCGACACCGAAGTGGTCCATCTGGCGCAGGAAGCCATAATGCGCAGCGGTTCCCAGTGGCACGGCGACCTTTTTGCCAGCCAGTTCGCCGGCGCTGTTCTTGTCGATCTCAAGGCCGGAGGCGACAACGCAGTTGTCGTTCTCTGCATAGGATACAGCCACGTCGAGGATTTGAAGATCCTGACCTGCGGATGTTGCGACAACGAAGGGTGGTACACCCTGGCTGACGGAAATGTGCACATCGCCGGATGCCATGGCGGCGGACATCGCTGTCCCGCTGTCAAAGCTGACCCAGTTGATTGCGACGCCCATCTCTTCTTCGTATGTGCCGTTCACTTTGGCGTACTGGAATGGCATGGGCCATTCGAGAAAGTATGCGACGGTAATTTCGTGCGCGTCCGCAACCGCCTGTGACGCGCCTGTCATCAGTGCAACGCTGGCTGCGGCACCCATAAGAGCATTCTTGAGTTTCATTGATATTCTCCCGTGTTGCGACCCAGTCACCTTTGGGCCGAAGCTGTACTGACGCGTTTGCCGCGCCTTAGAGTGTTAAGCTGAACACGAAACCCCCCTGTATGCCAAGGGCGTTTCTGTCCCGCCGGTTTTTGCCTCCCGCAGGGGCCCGAAGGCCGACCCGCAGCAAGTCGCCGGCAAGCGAACGCATTTCATTTCCCCACGTCAATCATTGATGTACTCTGCGCGGAGGGCCCGCACAAAGGCACGATCAGACCACCGCTGAAATTTAGTCTCCTGTTTTCATGCAGTTACTCTTGCGAGCCTTGGCTTATCGGAAATGAAGGCCGTACATCTGGCTATATTTATGCAGTCAAACTGGCCCTAACCGCAGCGCCCCCGCAAGGGGCACTGTGACTAAGTTTTCGGCGACCGGCAAATTGGATTCGGCGCGCAACCTTCGCTGTCTTGGAGAAACGGACATGGATACCCATTCTTTTGCAAACGACCCTGCACATGTGGTCGAAGCCGACCGCGCGCACGTCTGGCATCACCTGAGCCAGCACAAACCCTACGAGACAGTTGACCCGCGCATCATCGTCGAAGGCAAGGGCCTGCGGGTGTGGGACATCAAGGGGAAAGAACATATTGACGCCGTTTCTGGTGGGGTCTGGACCGTCAACGTGGGCTACGGCCGCGAACGAATCGGCAAGGCGATTTCCGAGGCTGTAACCAAGATGTGTTTCTTTGGCGGGACCGCGGGCACCATCCCCGGTGCGCAGTTTGCCGAAATGCTGATCGACAAGATGCCCGGGCTGGATCGGGTCTATTATGCCAACTCCGGCTCCGAGGCGAATGAAAAGGCGTTCAAGATGGTCCGCCAGATCAGCCACAAGCATTACGGCGGCAAGAAGAACAAAATCCTGTACCGCGAACGTGATTACCACGGCTCGACCATTGCGACGATGTCGGCGGGTGGTCAGGACGAACGCAACGCCCAATACGGCCCCTTCACACCCGGTTTCGTCCGCGTGCCGCATTGCCTCGAGTACCGTTCACAGGACGGATCGATCGGCGAGGAATATGGCGCGAAAGCAGCACAGGCGATCGAAGATGTCATTCTGGCCGAAGGTGCGGACACCATCGGCGCGCTCTGCCTTGAGCCGATCACCGCAGGCGGCGGCATCATTGTCCCGCCAAAGGGCTATTGGGAGCGCGTGCAGGAAATCTGCAAGAAATATGACATCCTGCTGCACATCGACGAGGTTGTTTGCGGCATCGGACGCACAGGTACTTGGTTCGGGTACCAGCAGTTCGGCGTCCAGCCCGATATCGTGACGATGGCAAAAGGCGTGGCCTCCGGCTATGCCGCGATTTCGTGCTGCGTGACTACAAACCGTGTGTTCGACATGTTCAAGGACGACACCGATCGCATGGGTTATTTCCGCGATATCTCGACGTTCGGGGGCTGCACAGCAGGACCCGCCGCCGCGATTGAGAACATGCGCATTATCGAGGAAGAAGATCTGCGTGGGAACTCTGTCGCGATGGGTGCGCATTTGCAGGACAACCTGCGCGCTCTGATGGACAAGCACAAATGGATCGGCGATGTGCGCGGCATGGGCTTGTTTGCGGGGGCCGAACTGGTCGTTGACCGCGACAGCAAGGAACCTGTCGACGAAAAGCATGTCGGCGCAATTGTTGCGGACTGCATGGCGCAGGGCATCATCATCGGGGCCACCAACCGGTCGTTGCCAGGTTACAACAACACGCTTTTGTTCGCGCCTTCGCTGGTGGCGACAAAGGACGACCTCAATCAGGTGACCGAGGCCGTCGACGCCGCCATCACCCGCGTGCTGGGCTAGGATGTTTCCGGAGCAGGGTGAACGCCCTGCTCCGACACCTGCGATGCACGAAGCCTGTCTGACGTGGCGTAGGTCGCAAGACAGATGACGCCAAAGACGGCGATAAAGGCGATTTGCAACAGTTTCACGCGATGCTCTCCGGTCAAGTTCCACACTTGAACGCGGTGCAGACGGATTTCCGTCGCGCACGTTGAACGCGCTGACCTTGCGTCTGCGCGAAGATAAGTCCAATCTGGCGCGACTCTAAGGCCAGAATATGTCGATATCTGTTGAAACCTTTTTCCTTGACCCCTCAGCCGAAGGGACCTTGCAGGCCCGCATCCAGCAAATGGTTGCGCAAGGCATCCTCGCGGGTCGGTTCCGTCCGGGCGAGCGTTTGCCATCGTCGCGCAAGATGGCCGCGCACCTTGGTGTCAGCCGCATTACGGTCACGCTAGCCTACACCGAACTGGTTGCCGATGATTACC
>JBFEQR010000357.1:0-3263 GCA_041549425.1 Yoonia sp.
CAGACCGGATCGGTCAGCAGGCGTTCTTCATCCTTGGCGGTGACCTCTTCTGCGGTGGGGGGGGTGGCCCATGTCGCAGTCAGCTTGCCCCATTTGAGCAGGTTTTCACCGCGCCGCTTCATTTTGGCCGGCACGATCATGGCAGAAATACCCTTGCGGCCCGCGCGGCCTGTGCGGCCAGAGCGGTGCAGCAGGGTTTCGGCGTTCGTGGGCAATTCGGCGTGGATCACCAGTTCAAGGTTGGGCAGGTCGATACCACGGGCCGCCACGTCGGTGGCGACACAGACTTGCGCACGCCCGTCGCGCATGGCTTGCAGCGCGTTGGAGCGTTCGGCCTGGCTCAGCTCGCCCGAAAGGGCCACGACCGAGAAGCCGCGGTTGGACAGGCGTGTGGTCAGCCGTGTGACCATCGCACGGGTGTTGGCGAAAACGATGGCGTTGGGTGCATCATAGTAGCGCAGCACATTGACGATGGCCGCGTCGATATCGTGGTTGGCCACGCTCAGCGCGCGGTATTCGATGTCCGTGTGCTGCTTTTCCTTGCTGGCGGTCGCGATGCGCACCGCGTCACGCTGGTAGGATTTGGCAAGAGTGGCGATCATCGGCGGCACAGTGGCCGAGAACATCAGCGTGCGGCGTGATGCGGGGGCCTGTTCGAGGATGAATTCGAGGTCTTCGCGGAAACCCAGATCAAGCATCTCGTCCGCTTCGTCCAGCACCACGGCTTTGATCTGCGACAGATCGATCGTGCCGCGCATGATGTGGTCGCGCAGACGACCGGGGGTGGCGACGACGATATGCGCGCCGCGCTCGAGATTGCGCCGTTCGTCGCGGAAATCCATACCCCCCACGCAAGAGGCCAGCGTCGCACCGGCACCGGCATAGAGCCACTGCAATTCGCGTTTGACCTGCAGCGCCAGTTCGCGCGTGGGCGCGATGATCAGGGCCAGCGGCGCACTTGCCGGACCGAACTGGCCATCCTCGCCAAGGATCGTCGGACCGATGGCCAGACCGAAGCCGACAGTTTTGCCTGAACCGGTCTGGGCAGAGACCAACAGGTCTTGCCCGACGAGGGCGTCGTCGGTGACGGCCTCCTGTACGGGGGTCAGGTCGGTATAGCCTTGTTTGGCAAGGGCATCGGCAAGGGTCGTGATCATATCAATAGTGCTTTCTGGGGCGGATAGGCCTGCGCCCTACGCTTGTGGTGGTTGTTTGTATAGGGGGTGTGTTGCGATTTGTCGCGAGTGTCGCTGCGGGGCGCTGCCCCGGACCCCGGGATATTTCTACTCGGAAGAAGCAGGGGCCTTGGTAAACCATGCGTCGATCCGCAGGCGCAATGCGTCCCAGATCGCAGGGGCACCGCGCTGCACCTTGACCCCGACGCGTGTTTGCAGCTGTTCCGATGTGACCTTGTACTGCGGCCATGTGCCACCATCGGTTTCGAGGTTGGCGATCACCGGCTGTACGTGGTCGATGGATTTGGCAAAGATTGCATCGTCCGTTTCGGCGGCTTCGAATTCGTCCCAAAGGCTGCGGAAGGCGGCGGCTTGGCCTGCGGGCAGCAGTCCGAAGATCCGCGTGGCCGCCGCCTGTTCGATGGCCGCCATGGCTGCGGGATCGTGGTTGCCGTGGATTGGCGCGTCGCCTGCGTCGATTTCGACCAGATCGTGGATCAAGAGCATTTTGATCACGCGGTCGATGTTCACAGGTCGCACCGCGTGTTCGGCCAGCACCATGGCATAAAGCGCGATGTGCCAGCTGTGTTCGCCGGAATTTTCGCGCCTTGATCCGTCGCAGAGCGTTGTCGCACGCAGGGTGCTTTTCAGTTTGCATGCTTCGGTCAGGAAAGCCAGTTGTGCGTCGATCCGTGTCATGCCCTGTGCCCGTTCAGCCCCGTCCGGGGCGGCCGGGTTTGATGCCCGGTGATGGCGATTGCGCCTTTTGCTGGTCCAGATCATCCATCAGTGCCTCGAGCGCGCTTGTATCCACATCCGTCTGCCCAGCCTTTTCGGTCGGGGCGGCTTTGGTGTCGGTTTCTTGCGTTTCGTCGGTCAGCAACTGTGCTGTTTTGGCAAGCTGGTCTGTCGCCCGCTCGGCCAGTAGCGCACGCGCGCGCTTTTCCGCACGCCGGACGCGCACGGCTGTCAAAAACGCCTCTTGCAGGGTTTGCGACGAAGCGCCGACAATTTCGGACACTTCGGTCACGATATTTTCGTCGCCTGTGCGCCTTTCGTCGGCGATCGCAAGATCGGCGAGCTCACCTGCAATTTTTTCAAGATAGGCGTCTGACATGGTTTAGCGTGTTGTCTCTGTCAGTCTGCGGCGCACATAGCTGCGCACGGTGTCGATCATCGGGTCCATGTGGGGGTCCTCGAAGAAATGACCTGCGCCTTCCATTTCGTCATGGGTGACGGTGATGCCTTTTTGCTCGTGAAGCTTGTTCACCAGATTGACCGTATCGGCAGGGGGGGCCACGCGGTCGTTGGAGCCGTTGATGATCAGACCCGATGACGGGCAGGGGGCAAGGAAGCTAAAGTCATACATATTGGCTGGCGGGCTGACCGAGATGAAGCCGGTGATTTCTGGCCGGCGCATCAAAAGCTGCATGCCGATCCATGCCCCGAACGAAAATCCGGCAACCCAGCAATGTTTGGAGTTGCTGTTCATGGATTGTAGATAGTCCAGCGCCGTAGCCGCATCGGACAATTCGCCAACACCCTGATCATATTCGCCCTGAGAGCGTCCGACACCGCGGAAATTGAACCGCAGCACGGTAAAGCCCATGTTATAAAAGGCATAGTGCAGGTTGTAGACGACACGGTTGTTCATCGTGCCGCCGAACTGGGGATGCGGGTGCAGCACGATGGCAATCGGCGCATCGCGGTCTTTTTGCGGGTGGTAGCGCCCCTCGAGGCGCCCTTCGGGTCCGGGAAAGATGACTTCGGGCATAGGTGGTCCGTCTTTGTTTGCGGTGTGCGGCGTATTCTTGACGAAAACGCTCGGGCACCTTAGAAAGATTCTAAACTGGGGCCGTTGCCCCTGTTGTCGTGGTTCGGTTTTGAAGTAATGACGCAGGCGCGCGGCGTCAATGACTATGCGCCTTATGGAGTGGGTTACGCGATGAAGTTAAGCACGAAAGGGCGTTATGCAATGGTCGCTTTGGCCGATCTTGCGTTGCAGGATGGCAGTGCTTTGGTGAATCTGACCGAGATTTCGAAACGTCAGGACATTTCGCTGCCTTATCTGGAACAGCTTTTTGTGAA
>JBFEQR010000358.1:0-3255 GCA_041549425.1 Yoonia sp.
ATACGCTTTGCCTGACGTTTCGGCTGTCCAACGCTGAATCCGAACTGGCCCGCAGGTTGCTGCAAGGCGACACTGTCGGTGACGTCGCATTTGATGCGGGCGTTTCCAAGCAGACCCTGCGCAACCAGCTAAGTTCGATCATGAAAAAGGCATCGACATCACGACAGGCACAGCTTGTCTCGCCTTTGACCAAGTTGGCTGTTGCCCGGAAGTTGTGAACATCACCAACGGAGATTGCGATGAAACATACGCTTTTTTCTTGGTGGCTTTCGTTGCACAGGCTGCGTTTGCGCAGGAAAGCCCGATCGGACTGGATGTGCGGTTTGTCGGCCTTGCGGCAGACTACGGGACGGGTGTGATGTCCCAAGCGACCAGCCTGATATCTGGGGTGATAAAAGGGGGCTGGGCGCTGCGATGGCACTGAGCAGCTATGGCGGCAAACCGATCTTTTTAGAATTCGGCCGCTCGGTTTTCGAGGGTGAAAACCAAAGCCGCACGACACAATTTCTGGCCGAATGGCAACCTGTCGCTGAATAGCTTTACAGACGAAACTGGTGCCCTTGCTTCAGCATTCGTGACCTTGACCGTCGCCAGCGGGGGCGATGCCAGCATCGAAAGCAGCACTTTCTCACCACCGGGCGGGCAGACTTCCGTTTGGGCCTACTCGCCAACAGATACCGGAGGATTGTTCACGTCTCTGGTCACCTACGGGACGCGCGGCATCGCGACCACGGTCGTTATGATCTTTGATGAAACCGGCGCGGTCTTGATGACTGAAGGGACGGTTGGGCAAGTACCGGGTTTAATACGGCTGCTGCGTGGCTATTAGACATAAGGGCGCTTGCCATTCTGCATCCTTGATCAACATGGTCCAGCGTCTGAAATGCGAACTTTCGGATGCTGCCTGTTCAAACGAATCATCACATTCCAAATCTTATGATTCATTTATTACTTTTTATTCAATGGTTTAAATCAGGTCTAATTAAAAATAAATTATTGTATTGACGAAACCTGCGAGACCCGCGATCTTTCCCCCACGTTACTTTGCCGCGTCCGACGCGGCTCATATCGAAATCGCCTGACGACATCAGGCTCTTAGGGAGAGAACCATGACCCGCCTTTTCAAAGTCGCGCGCCTTAGCGCGTTTCTTGCCGCCGCCGCTGCCGCAATGCCCGCCACCGCAGAGACCCTGCGCATTGCCGGCAACTTTCCCGTCGCGCACTCCAGTTCCGTCGCGATGGAGAGATTTGCCGAGGGCGTTGCCGAGCGCACCGACGGCGCATTAACCATCGCCAACTTCCCCGCCATGCAGCTTGGCGGTGCCAAGGAAAACGTCGATCAGGTGCGCTCCGGCGTCGTCTTCGGCACCTGGATCGGCTCTGCCTATCTGTCGCGCACCGTGCCAGAACTTGAGGCGGTTTCCTTGCCCTTCGTCTATGCTGATCGCGAAGCCGCGTTTCGTGTCATCGACGGCACGGCCGGTGATCTGTTGGACGAAAAACTGGCAGCCAAAGGCTTTGTTTCACTCGGCTGGATGGAGCTAGGCTCGCGGAACATGACCAACAGTGTGCGCGCGATTGAGACTGTCGAAGATTTCGCAGGTCTCAAGATCCGCTTGCAGCCCAATGAGACGCACCTCAATACCTTCCGTGCTATTGGTGCCAGCCCCGTGTCGATGGGGATTTCCGAAGTCTACGCCGCGCTTCAGCAAGGCGTTCTCGACGGTCAGGAAAACCCGAACGCGATCATCGCATCGCGCAATTTCAACGAAGTGCAAACGCATCTTTCAGACAGCAACCACTTTTTTGACTACATCGTACTGGTCGCCAACAAGCGTAACTTTGAAAGTCTCTCGGACGAGCATCAAGCCGCCGTGCGCGACGCTGCAGCAGAGGCGATTGCATGGCAACGTGCGCAAGCCGCGACAGAAGATACCGCATCGCGTCAAGCTCTGATCGACTCCGGCATGACCTTCACGCCGATTTCCGATGCCGTGCGTGCCGAGCTGCGCGAGCGCACTCTGCCTGTGATCGATGAATTGAAAGAGCGCATCGGTTCCGAACTGATCGACGTCGTTCTTGCCGAAGCGAGCGCAAAATGATCCTGCCGAACGCCTCAGACTGGCCCCATATCGGGGGGCCAGTCTTTCAACGTGCACGCCTCGCTGTTGACCGGATCGACCGCGCGACACTGTTTCTGGTGATCTCCGCCATGGCGGTCATGACCATCCTTGTGGTTGGACAGGTGATCTTTCGCTACCTCTTTTCCAGCGCAATTGACTGGGCCGAAGAAGTTGCGCGTCTCGCTTTTGTCTGGTCAATGTTCCTCGCCATCCCGCATGGCATCCGCAAGGGCGTGCATGTGGGCATCGACGCGCTGGTCCACCGCTTTTCTAAAGGCTTGCAGGACCGCCTGTTCCGCCTGTCCGCCCTGATCGGTGCGGTGCTTATGGCAGTCGTCTTCTGGTACTCATGGCAGGTCACGGTCTACACATGGCCCGACAAGATGCCGACGCTGAACATGACCGCCGCCGTCTATTACATCGCCATCCTATTCGCCGCAATTCACAGTGTACTGCACTTGATCCTGTTGGCTTGGGGCGGTCCCTCAGTCTGGGAAGAGAAAGTCACATCATGACACTTATCGTTCTCATCGTCTTTTTCGTCTTCGCGCTCATAGGTATGCCGCTTGCCTTTGCGCTTGGTCTCGCCTCGCTTGGCGGGCTGCTCGTCGGGGGGATTGACCTGTCAGTTTTGCCACAGCGTATGATGCACGCGGTCGACAGCTTTCCGCTGATGGCAATCCCGCTTTTCATGCTCGCAGGCGAGTTGATGGTACGCGGCGGCATCATGCAGCGGCTTATTGATTTCTCTAACGCCATTGTCGGTCGGATGCACGGCGGTTTGGCCCATGTGGCTATCGTGGCCGGCATGATGCTTGCGGCAGTGTCCGGTGCGGCTGTCGCCTCGGCCAGTTCGACCTCGGACGCGGTCTTGCGATCGGCCAGTTCGGCGGTGCGCTTGTTGGCAGTCTCCAGACGATGTTTCCAGCCGCTGACTTCCTTTGTGATTTCCTGACTGCGCTTCAGGCGGGCCTCACCTTCGCGACGCACCTCGTCATGGGCCGACCGGCGCGACATCATGGTTATCCGCGCGGCCTCGACCGTCATTTTCACATCCTCGACAGATGCACGCGCCGTGGCCAGATCGCCCAGATCCTCTGCCGCTTTTTCGGCCTCGGCCAAGGCACGGCGG
>JBFEQR010000359.1:0-3241 GCA_041549425.1 Yoonia sp.
GGCAGGCTCATCATCTTCATCCGGTGCAAATACGTCAGGCTCAGGCTCAGGCTCAGGCTCAGGCTCAGGCTCAGGCTCAGGCTCAGGCTCAGGCTCAGGCTCAGGCTCAGGCTCAGGCTCAGGAATGGGCTGCGCGTCCGCTTCGGTCACGGCAAGCTCTTGCGGGGCAAGTTCCTCTTCTTCACCGCCCTCTTGCACAATCGCGTCCAATCCTTCGTCGATCTTGGACGAGGATTTGAACATGCGGTCTTTGAGTTTTTTGAAAAATGACATCTTGATCAACCATAAAGCCTTCCCTTCCACCTAATGCTGCGCGGCGGATTTGGAAAGGCTGATCAGGTTTCGTGTGTGTCAGACTTCGTCTTTGAAGTGTTCCATCACCAGTTTGATCGGGTTGGGTGCCGCCTGCCCCAGACCACAAATCGACGCATCCGCCATAGCCGTGCACAGTTCTTGTAGCAGCGGCTGATCCCAGTGGTCGGCCTGCATCAGCTTGACCGCCTTTTCACAGCCCACGCGGCACGGCGTGCATTGTCCGCAGCTTTCGTCCTCAAAGAACCGCAGCATGTTCAATGCCGCATCACGCGCGCGGTCCCGATCCGACAACACCACCACAGCCGCCGACCCGATGAACGTGCCCAGCGGTTGCAGCGTGTCGAAATCAAGCGGCACATCGTTGATCGTTGCAGGCAACAGCCCCGACGACGGACCACCGGGCTGGTAGGCCTTGAACACATGGCCTTCTGCCATGCCACCTGCGGCCTCGATGATATCCATAATCGTCGACCCTGCTGGCAGCAGATAGACACCCGCATTCGCCACACGCCCCGACACAGAATAGGACCGCAGGCCCACGCGCCCGTTCTTTTCGGTCCTGTTCAGCACCTCTGGCCCCTCACGGCAGACCCGCGCAACCCAAAGAAGGGTTTCGACGTTATGCACCAGCGTCGGACGGGCAAAAATACCCACTTGCGCCACGAAAGGCGGCCTGTGGCGCGGAATGCCGCGCTTGCCCTCGATGCTTTCGATCATCGCGGATTCTTCGCCGCAGATATAGGCACCCGCCCCGCGGCGCAGATCGATATAGCCTTCGGCCACGACGCCAGCCTCTTCCAAAGCCTTGATTTCGCGCGCCAGAATTTCCAACACGGCGGGATATTCGTCGCGCATGTAGATAAAACACGTCTCGGCCTCGACGGCCCAAGCTGCGATCAACATTCCCTCAAGGAACAGATGCGGTGTGCGTTCAAGATAATAGCGGTCCTTGAATGTGCCCGGCTCGCCCTCATCCCCGTTCACTGCCAGAAAACGGGGGCCTGCGTTGCCCCGTACAAAGCCCCATTTCTTGCCCGATGGGAAACCGGCCCCGCCCAATCCGCGCAGGCCAGAGGCCAGCACCTTGTCCTGCACCGCCTCCCAATCTGCATTGGCGCGCAGGTCGCTCAGCGCGGCATAGCCCCCGTCGGCGACATAGGCCGCATAGGTCTGATATTCGGGAAGATGCGCGTGGGTATCACCTGCCGCGATTGCCGCCTGCACCTTTTCAACAGTGGCGTGGTCAATATGGTTGTGACCCAATTCCAGCACCGGCGCCGTGTCACACCGCCCCATGCAGGGCGCACGCAAGACACGCACCTGCGACGCATCCAGCCCGTCCTCCAACGCCGATTTGAGCTGTTGCGCACCGGCCAATTCGCAAGACAGGCTATCGCAGACACGGATCGTCAGCGCGGGCGGGGGCTGTTCCCCCTCTTTGACCACATCGAAATGGGCGTAGAACGTAGCGACTTCGTAAACTTCGGCTTGGCTCAGGCGCATTTCCTCGGCCAAAGCGCGCAGGTGGGCGGCGGACAGGCAGCCATGCGCATCCTGAATGAGATGCAGAAATTCGATCAGCAGATCACGGCGGCGCGGCCTGTCACCCAAAAGCGCCTGCACATCTGCCCATGCCCTATCATCCAGCTGGCGGCCCTTGGTCGTATGACGGCCTTTGCCTTTGCCAGATTTCCAAACGCCTTCACGATTATCCAAAGCCATACCGCCGTCCTGTCGATCAAATCACGGCCAACATACCGTCCCGTCTTTGGACAAACCAAGCAAAAGCGACACCGCAGGGGACCAATACGCGCAGCAATGCAATTTCCACTGACCATCGCGGAAACCCATGCTAACTATGCGAAACATGAACACCGTAGTTTTCCAGTTTGCCCTTGCCACCCTGACCCCTGCCGTGTTGCTGGCGTTGGGGGCTGTCTGGGGCGGCGTCTGGCTGGTCGCGGCGGTGGTTTATCTGACAGGCCTGACCAGTTTGCTTGACCGGATCATCAAACGCGAAACAGCGGCGGGTCAGGCACCTTTGGATGATACCCTGTCGGTGATCCTTGGCCTGACGCATCTGGCGCTTGTGCCTTTGACCGTTTGGGCCTTGGCGGGCGATCATCTGTCACCCTTGGGCAAGGCGGGCGTCTTCTTTGCCGCAGGGCTGTGGTTTGGCCAGATCAGCAACGCCAACGCGCACGAATTGATCCACCGCAGCACGCGCGGCCTGCACCGCTTGGGCATGTGGGTCTATATCACGCTGCTTTTCGGGCATCACACCTCAGCGCATGTGCTGGTGCATCACCGCCATGTGGCCACCCCTGCCGATCCCAATACCTCGCGCAAGGGCGAAGGGCTGTACCGCTATATCATCCGCGCATGGGTCGGATCGTTCCGCGCGGGCTATCTGGCCGAAAGGCAACGTCTGACGCGCATAGGGCGCCCGTCATGGCGCAACCCTTATGTGGTCTACGTGGGGGGCGCTGCATTGTGCCTTGGTGCGGCGTTTCTGCTGGGCGGGGTGAAGGCCGTTCTGGCCTATGGCGGGCTTTGCGCCTACGCGCAGCTGCAATTGCTGATGTCGGATTACGTGCAGCACTACGGTCTGATGCGCCGCCCCGATGCAAAAGGTAAGCCAGAGCCGGTTTCGGCCCACCACAGCTGGAACAGCCCGCACTGGTTTTCCTCGCTGATAATGTTGAATGCGACGCGGCATTCCGAGCATCACGCGCATCCCGCGCGGCATTATCCCGAACTGACGCTTCCCGAAGACAGCCCGACGCTGCCGCGGCCCTTACCGCTGATGGCCAGCATCGCGCTGATACCGCCCCTTTGGCGCAAGATCATGGACCCGCGCGTGGACAGGTGGCGCAATGCGTAGTTTCTTGATCTGTCTTTTGTTGGCAGCCCCCGCCCATGCCCA
>JBFEQR010000360.1:0-3241 GCA_041549425.1 Yoonia sp.
ATCAACTGGCGGCAGCTTGAAATTCTTGGCCTGATGTCGAAGGGAAACTGGGCATGACCTTGGGCGTTGTCATGCTGGTGCATACGGGCTTTGACCGTGCCGAACAGATGGTGCGGCATTGGACGGCTGCGGATTGCCCTGTGGTTATTCATGTCGACAGCAATGTCCGCAAGGCGGACTACGACGGTTTCGTTACGGCCTTGGCCGATGTCGATCTGGTCCGCTTTAGTGAAAGGCACCGGTGCGAATGGGGGACATGGGGGCTTGTCGCTGCGTCCCAAGCCGCCGCGACGCTTTTGCTAGAGGACTATCCGGAGGTTTCACATGTCTATCTGGCCTCTGGCGCGTGTTTGCCGTTGCGACCTTTGCATGACCTGAAGGCCTATCTGGAACGTTATCCCGACACCGATTTCATCGAAAGCGCGACAACCGCCGATGTGCCGTGGACCGTGGGCGGCTTGGACCGCGAGCGTTTCACCCTGCGCTTTCCGTTTGCATGGAAAAAGCACCGCAAGCTTTTTGACTGGTCGGTGAAACTGCAACAGCTTCTGGGCTATGCGCGCAGCATTCCCGAAGGCCTTGTGCCCCATATGGGATCGCAGTGGTGGTGCCTGACACGGCAGACGCTGGAAGCGATTTTACACGATCCCCAGCGCCCTGTTTACGACATCTATTTCCGGAACGTGTGGATACCCGACGAAAGCTATTACCAAAGCCTTGTCCGCCTGCATGCCCGCAAGGTCGAAAGCCGGTCCCTGACCTTGGCGAAATTCGACTATCAGGGCAAACCGCACATCTTTTTTGATGACCACAAGGACTTGTTGCAACGCTCTGACTGCTTTGTGGCCCGCAAGATCTGGCGGGATGCCGAAAAGCTTTATGCGGTGTTCCCCCAGCCGCCGAATGCCATCCCCTGCGACGCAGAGCCGGACACAGGCACAGTCGACCGTATTTTTTCCCAAGCGGTCGAGCGGCGTTTGCTTGGGCGTCCTGGGCTTTACATGCAAAGCCGTTTCCCCAGCGTAGACCGCGAAAATGCAGTGACCGCCATTCCCTATGCGGTTTTGCAGGGTTTCGACGATGTGTTTGAGGGGTTTCAGGAATGGCTGAAGCAACGCACGGGCGCAGAGGTGCACGGGCATCTTTTTGCAAGGGACCGCGTGCATTTCGCTGATGGCAGCAAGATCTATCGCGGCGGGCTATCCGACCATCCGCGTTTGCGCGACTATAACCCCAAGATGTTCCTGACAAACCTGATCTGGAACGCACGCGATGTGCATCACTGTTTCCAGTTCGGGCCCGCCGACAGCCAAGAGATCAGATCGACCTTGGCCAAAGACACGAACGCCAGCATTTGGGTCATCTCGGGCGCATGGTCTATCCCGCTTTACCTGTCAGGGCGTTCTGCCAGCGAAGTCCGCGCCGAAGCCGCGCGGTTGCAACGGATCGAAAACGCCTTTCTCAAGACCCTGCGCGCGCCGCACGTCCATGCGCGGATCAGAATTCTGACCTTGGCAGAGTTCATCGAGGCGCCGATGGACGTCCTGCAACACATCATCGACGAAATCGCGGGCCACAAGGCCGACGCCCTGACACATGCACCGCAAATGGCTGATCTGACGGGGCTGGCGGACTTTCTGCAGGACCTGCGCAATCAGGGCATGCACCCCTTCCTGACCGGTGACATCGTCAAGACCGGCACGCGCCCCGCCCAAAGCAAACCGGCCCGCAAACTCTACGTCGTATCCAAGAGATGAGTAATTTCGACTATTTCATCGTGCTCGCCGAGATGCGCACCGGTTCCAATTTCCTTGAGGCCAATCTGAACACGCTGGACGGGGTGACCTGCCATGGCGAGGCTTTCAACCCGTCGTTTGTCGGTCACTCCAAGGCCGAAGAACTGTTGGGTATAGACCGCGATGCACGCGAAAAGGACCCTCATCTGCTTTTGCAGCGGATCAAGGACAGTGACACGCTGGCCGGATTTCGGTTCTTTCATGATCATGACCCGCGTATCCTGCGCAGCTGTCTGGATGATCCACGCTGCGCCAAGGTCATCCTGACCCGCAATCCTGTTGACAGTTTCGTCAGTTGGAAAATTGCGCAAGCGACAGGGCAATGGAAACTGACCAATGCCACCCACTCAAAATCCGTGCAGATCGATTTCGACGCAGAGGCGTTTACCGCCCACCTGCAAGCACTGATGACCTTTCAGGCAAAGGTGCAAAAGGCGCTGCAAACCAGCGGGCAAACGGCGTTCTACATTGGCTATGACGACTTGCGCGACGTTGACGTGGTCAACGGCTTGGCGGCTTTTTTGGGGACAGAGGGGCGTCTGTCGAACATCAACAAGAAGCTGAAAAAGCAAAATCCCGATCCGCTGGAACACAAGGTGCGCAACTTTGATGAAATGCAGGCGGCGCTGCGCGAAATGGACCGCTTTGATCTGGGGCGCACCCCGTTTTTCGAGCCAAGGCGCGGGCCTGCCATCCCGACCTATCATGCAGCGCCGGAAACGGGGCTTTTGTATATGCCGCTGCGGTCGGGACCGGATCGCGCGATCTGTGACTGGCTGGCGGCGGTTGATGGTGCGGGACGCAAGGATATCATCTCGAAGTTCACGCAGCGCGGGCTGCGGGACAGGCAGGCGCGCCATCCCAAACACCGCAGTTTTGCGGTGCTGCGCCATCCTGTGGCGCGCGCGCATGCCGCGTTTTGTGACCGTATTCTGGCCTTTGACAAGGGCGGTTTCCCAGAAATCAGGGCAAACCTGCGTCGTGTGCATAAGCTTCCGATACCGGAAGACGGGACAGATTTTTCAGGGCAAGACGGCTACGACACCGCCACGCATTACGCGGCTTTTCTGGCATTTTTGAAGTTCCTCAGGAACAATCTGTCAGGTCAGACCAGCATTCGCGTTGATCCTTCCTGGGCCAGTCAGCATGTACTTCTTGAGGGGATGGCGCAGTTTGCCCTGCCGGATGCAATCCTGCGCGAGGATGATTTGCATCGCGACCTGCCGCAGCTTGCAGGCCAGATCGGCGTGACAGGCTGCCCTGCCTATCAGGGTGGCTACCATGCAAAGCATGATTTTCTGACGGCGGTTTATGACGCGCAGATCGAAGAGGCAGCAAAGGCCGCCTATGCACGTGACTACGTTATTTTCGGATTTGAAGACTGGGCCTAGGCCGCTTGTGATGCCTGTACTTCTGTCAGAATCGTGTGAAGCGTGCTGGCGTCC
>JBFEQR010000361.1:0-3241 GCA_041549425.1 Yoonia sp.
CCTGCCCGCATCGCCACGGTCCACCGTGACCGCGTGGTGGGGTTTTCCGACATCGGCACGCTTGAACTGACACTTGATCCCGGCATCACGACAGCCGCTGTAGCGGTTGGCGATTGGGTGCTGTGCGCGCCCGAACAACACCGGCTGACCCGCGTGCTTGAGCGCAAGACGGAACTGACGCGCGGGACCGAGTACCACACAAGCGACAAACAGTTGATCGCGGCCAATCTGGATACGCTTTTCATCACGTCTTCCTGCAACAACGATTTCAATGTCGCGCGGCTCGAACGGTATCTGGCACTTGCCCATGATGCGATGATCACGCCGGTCATTGTGTTGACCAAGGCGGACCAGACCGATGATCCCGACATTTACGTGGATCAGGCCCGCGCCTTGGGCCGTAATCTGGAAGTGATCGCCTGCAACGCCAAAGCCGACGATATCGCAGCCTTGCTTGCCCCGTGGTGCGGCAAAGGGCAGACTGTGGCACTGGCCGGATCATCGGGCGTGGGCAAAACGACAATTGCCAATGCGCTGACAGGCGGCAACGCGCTGACGCAGGACATCCGCGAAGACGATGCGCGCGGGCGGCACACGACGACGGGGCGGTCGCTGCACCGGATGGGCAGCGGCGGATGGTTGATCGACACGCCTGGCATGCGCGGGCTTGGGGTGGCCGAGGTCGCCTATGGCATTGACGCGACTTTCCCTGAAATCACGGAACAAGCGACAAAATGCAAATTCCGCGATTGCGCTCATGAAACCGAACCGGGCTGCGCTGTGCAGGCCGGAATTGCAGCGGGCGAGATTGATCCCGAACGTCTGCGGCGTTTCAGAAAGCTCAAGCGGGAAAACGAACAAGCGACGGAAACGATTGCACAGGCGCGGGACCGCAGCCGCAAGTTCGGGAAGATGTACCGCTCTGCCATCCAGAAAAAGGACAGGTGACGGTTTATGTCGGGTGGATCATGATCCACCTTACCCCGATCGCGCCCATGCCATTTGTGCGTCTGTCTCGATCGCACAGGGCCTGACCTTGCGCAGACGCGCAACGGCCCGCTCAGGGTCCTCACCTGCTGCGATCATCAAACGCAGGGCCAACATGCCAGAGCGTCCGCAACCGCCAAAGCAATGCAACAGTACCCGTTCACCGCGTCCGAGCGCCGCCAGAACCCTGTCGCGCAGTGCAATCCAGTCAAGTCCCGCAGGAACATCGAAATCCGGCACCGGCACATGCACCCAGTCAATTCCGGCATTGGCCAGATCCTGCCCCAGACTGCCCGCGCCCTTGCGCGCCAGTTCATGCTGTTCGGTCAGGGTGATGACCATCGCAGGCCCCCACGCAACCAGTCGCTGCCAATCTGCATGATAATGCCGCGTCCGCCCCGGTATCGGCGAAATCGCAAGGGTACCCCCTGCGAGGGGCAAGGCGTGGGGAACAAACTCCATCATGTCATGTCATCTGCATTCCGGTGGACCAATCTCTTGCGCCCGCTTACGCTAGGCGGGTTCCGAATCCCATGCCAAGGGCCGCTATGACCGATCAGCCGCAATACCAAGTTCTCGCCCGCAAGTACCGGCCCGAAACCTTTGCCGATATGGTCGGGCAGGATGCCATGGTACGCACGCTCAAGAACGCCTTTGCGGCAGACCGGATTGCGCAGGCCTTTATCATGACGGGCATTCGCGGCACCGGCAAGACGACAACCGCGCGGATCATCGCCAAGGGCATGAACTGCATCGGGCCCGATGGCACGGGCGGACCCACGACCGAACCCTGCGGGCAATGCGAACACTGCGTGGCGATCATGGAAGGCCGCCATGTGGATGTTATGGAAATGGACGCCGCGTCGCGCACAGGTGTCGGAGATATCCGCGAAATTATCGACAGCGTACATTACCGCGCCGCCTCTGCCCGCTTCAAGATATACATCATCGACGAAGTACACATGCTGTCCAAGAACGCCTTCAACGCGCTGTTGAAGACGCTGGAGGAACCACCCGAGCACGTAAAATTCATCTTTGCGACGACCGAAATCCGGCAAGTCCCCGTGACGGTCCTGTCGCGCTGCCAGCGCTTTGACCTGCGCCGGATCGAACCCGAGGTCCAGATCGCCCTCTTGCGCAAGATCGCCAACGCCGAAGGGGCCGCGATCACGGATGAAGCACTTGCCCTGATCACCCGCGCCGCCGAAGGTTCTGCCCGCGACGCGCAGTCCCTGCTGGATCAGGCGATCAGCCACGGTGCCGGTGAAACGACCGCCGATCAGGTGCGCGCGATGCTGGGTCTGGCCGACCGCGGGCGTGTGCTGGACCTTTTTGACATGATCCTGCGCGGCGACGCCGCCGCAGCCCTGACCGAACTGTCCGGCCAATATGCCGATGGTGCCGACCCGATGGCGGTGCTGCGCGATCTGGCCGAAGTCTGCCATTGGGTCAGCGTGATCAAGATCACGCCAGAGGCCGCCGAAGACCCCACCGTCAGCCCCGATGAGCGCACGCGCGGTCAGGCGATGGCTGCGGCGTTGCCGATGCGGGTCATGTCGCGGATGTGGCAGATGCTGCTCAAGGCGCTGGACGAGGTCGCGATGGCCCCCAACGCCATGATGGCGGCTGAAATGGCCGTGATCCGTCTGACCCATGTCGCCGACCTGCCCAGCCCAGAGGAACTGGTGCGCAAGCTGCAGGATGCCACGCCACCGCCCTCCGGTCCGTCAGGCGGGCCGCCCGCCCCGCAAGGTGGATCAACTCAAGCGCTGTCCACTGCGGCTGTGCCGACACACTCCGCGCCCAGCGGTCCTTCTGCGTCTGGTGCGCAAACGGCTGTGGCTTTGCAAAGCGATGCGCTTCAGCACTACGCGCGGTTCGAAGACGTTGTGGAACTGATCCGCAGCCACCGCGATGTCAAACTGCTGGTGGAGGTCGAAACAGGCTTGCGTCTGGTCAGCTATCAGCCCGGCCGGATCGAAGTAAACCCGACACCGGACGCGGCCCGCGATCTTGTGGGGCGTCTGGGCGCGCGGTTGCAGGCATGGACCGGCAACCGCTGGGCGATCAGCGTGGCCGAAGGTGACGCACCCACAATTGCCGAAGTCCGCGACGCGGCAGAAAACGCCATCCGCGCACAGGCCGAGGCGCATCCGCTGGTCCAAGCCGTCGTTGCAGCATTCCCCAAAGCGAAAATCACCGATATCCGCACCGAGGCCGAAAAGACCCAAGAGGCGCTGACCGATGCCCTTCC
>JBFEQR010000362.1:0-3221 GCA_041549425.1 Yoonia sp.
AGCCTGTCCATCAAAGCCCTCGACGGTGATCCGTTCGCAGAAGCTGTTGGCGGCGTAAAGCGCGGTTCGGTCATCACTGTTGAAGTGACCAAGATCGAAGACGGCGGCATCGAAGTTGACTATGAAGGCGCAAAATCCTTCATCCGTCGCTCTGACCTGTCCCGTGACCGTGCCGAACAGCGCCCGGAGCGTTTCCAGGTTGGCGACAAGGTCGACGTGCGCGTCACCAACATCGACAGCAAGACCCGTAAGCTGGGTCTGTCGATCAAGGCACGCGAGATCGCAGAAGAAAAAGAAGCCGTGGAACAGTATGGTTCCTCTGACAGCGGCGCATCCTTGGGTGATATCCTTGGTGCGGCTCTGAAGGGCGACGAATAAGTCACCGCCTCACGGCTGAAAAAACAAACCCCCGCCGCAGTCACCTGCGGCGGGGGTTTTTCGTTTCAAGCGCTTCCGTCGGTGTCAGCGGCCGCGTCGCCACAGGGATTTGGCGATGGTCACGTTTGGCCCGTAAAGGCGACGTGCTTGTGCTGCAGCTTGTGAATAGCGATCAATCACCCGCACATCCGTAATGGCGTAGAAATCGTCGCGCTGGTAACGCACCGTGCCGACGTAAACCACTTGCGCCGTTGGATGCGTTGCGGTGACAAAACCACCGGGCAGTCTGATCGCGTCAACGCCCACGTCACTCAGGAAATACTGGCCCGGCTGTAATTCGATGGCGGACCGGTCCACTTCGATAAAGAACAGATCGTCCAATGGAACCGAATGGGTGGTGCCCTTTAGCGGGGAGCTGTAAATCGTCTTGGTGACCCGTGTGCCATAAGGCAGGAAACCGGTGACAAGCCGGTTGCCGACCAGTTCCTCGGGGGAGCCAAACAGAGCCCTTTCCAAAGGTGCGGCAACCCTCTTGTTGTTGTTCAGGCTTTGCGGAATGCTGGGGGTGATTTCGAAAGAACCGACCAGAATAACCTTGTCCGCGCCGCGCGGTACATTGTCTGCAACGGTATCGGTTTTGGGCAAACAGGCGGCAAGGGCGGCGCAAATCGCTGCCGCCGCCGCCATGCGGAGCGTTCTTGCAAAAGCCATTCTAGAGCCTGTTCAACGCTGCTTGGATCAACGCACGCTGGTCGTCGCCTGCGTCTTCCAGAAGAAACTCCAGCACTTGACGGCGGCTTGGGCCGCGTGTCCGGCGCACTTCAAAACTGCCCGGACGGAACAGGCCGTTGCTTTGTGAGATGATGGCATAACTGCCAAAGTCATGGACGCCGCGGGAGCGGATATTCATCGCTGCGACATCTCCGCCCTGAGCGCCGAAATCATAGACGTTGATTGTATTGCCACACAGGCCGACGCAGAACATGCTGTCTACCGTAGACAGCTTGGTGGGACCCATTGGCAGGCCGATGTGATACAGAAGGTAGCCGTCGCCAAGCTTGCGGGCGCCCGCGCTGAAAAAGCTTTGGTTCGCAGGCCGTTGCAGATTGCGGAATGAACCGCCGACAACCTTGTTGCCGCGTGCGTCGTCAAGATTGACCCAAACGTAGCCGACCGAACGGTCCGAGAAGTCGGTGATTTCCTGACCGGTCGAGCAGGCCGACAGGATCGTCAGCCCAAGAAAAAGAAAGAAAGAACGTAGTAAATTCATAGGGGTCCTCAAAATAATGTGGCGGCAGATGATACACGCCGCTGTGACGGTTCAGTGCCATAAGGCGTCTGACGGCCTGATGGACCGCCTTTTTGCAATATGATCAACCTTTTGTGTGCAAAAGAAGAGGCAAGTTTCATGACCGAAATGCGGCGAAAGCGTGCCCCGATCCGCGGGCGCAGGGATTTTTTAGAGCTGCGAATCGCAAAACCGGTGCCGCTGGCATCTGCGGGTTGCGATGTGTTGCCAACGGATAATGGCCGGCAAACGCGGGTATTGGTTCTGCGAAATGTCGTTTTTCTGGAAAAACAGGCAAATCCGACTATTTCCCGACAGCCCTAAAATGCCTATAGTCGTTTGAAATGCAGGGACAAACCTGCTGTCTGTTGTATGACGTCTGGTTGGGAGGCCACATTATGATCCGTTCCGAACTGATCCAGAAACTTGCCGACGAAAATCCCCACCTATATCAACGCGATGTCGAAAAAATCGTGAACACTATCTTTGAAGAAATCATCGAGGCTATGGCGCACGGTGACCGCGTCGAACTGCGCGGCTTTGGTGCTTTTTCTGTCAAGAAACGTGACAGCCGTGTCGGGCGCAACCCGCGCACCGGCGAGGCAGTGCAGGTTGAAGAGAAACACGTTCCGTTCTTCAAGACAGGTAAGTTGTTGCGCGACAGGCTGAACGGCGCCTGAGCCTACTCTTGCACCTGCGTGCCGGAAGGCTATCTTCTGATCATGCGCTTGCCGCGTCATTGCGGTGCACCGTCTTCGGAAATTGCGGTATGAGGATGCTATGAAAACGATACGCTATACCTTCTGGGCCATCGTCGGCCTGTGCTTGATCCTGATCGGGTTGGCCAACCGCGATTTTGTGACCGTGCGGGCCATGCCAGAGGCTGCAGGCGAACTTTTGGGGATTGCCCCTGACCTGCAACTGCCGCTTTTTGTTGTGATTTTCATTAGCGTCGGGGCCGGATTGATGATCGGCTTTTTGTGGGAATGGGTGCGCGAGCATCGCATCCGCGCCGTTGCCCGTGGCAAAGCGCGCGAGGTCGAAAGCCTCAAGCGTGAGGTGGATCAGCTGCGCGGTGCAGCGGCGGGCGCAAAGGATCAGGACGATGTTCTGGCGTTGCTGGAAAAGACCGGCTGATGACGTCCCCCGTGCGGGTCAAGATTTGTGGCCTGCGTGATGCCGCAGGTCTGAACGCGGCTGTGGATGCCGGTGCGTCCTATGTCGGTCTTGTCTTTTTCCCCAAATCCCCCCGCAATGTGACCATTTCTCAGGCCGCCATCATCGCCAAAGCCGCCCCGGTCGGCGTGGCAAAGGTGGCTTTGGTTGTAAACGCGGATGATGCCTTGCTGGACGCGATCATGGCCGAGGTGCCGTTGGATATCCTGCAATTGCACGGATCTGAAACCCCCACCCGCGTCAGCGAAATTCGCGCGCGTTACGGTTTGCCTGTCATGAAGGCGGTCGGTGTCGGCGACGAAAGCGACCTGCCAGCGCTTGCCACATATGCGCAGGTCGCCGATCAGATTCTGGTCGATGCCAAACCGCCCAAGAACGC
>JBFEQR010000363.1:0-3217 GCA_041549425.1 Yoonia sp.
CGCTTGACCTGATCCCGACCGTGGAAGCCGGCCTGACACGGCGCAGTTTCGTGGAAGGCACCCCGCCGGACTTCAACGCACAGATTTTCGAGATGAACCTTGGCGACGTCCGCGTGATCGACGCGGTTGACCGCGCGCTCATCGTGCGTCTGGACGACATCCAGCCCCCTGACCTGACCGACCCCTCGGTCATTGCGCAGCGCGACGCTCTGGCTGAAAATGCCTCAGTCGGTATTGCACAGGATGTCTTTGACGCCTACGCAACCTCGCTGCTGCAGCAGACAGAGCAAAACATCAATCAAGCGACGATCAACGCGGTCAACGCACAGTTTCAATAGGCAGGCATATGGCCCTTTTGCCCGAGTTTGACGCATTCGCCACCGGTTATGAGGCCGGTGAAAATCAGGTCGTCTACACCCGTATTGCGGCCGACCTCGACACGCCGGTGTCGCTGATGCTGAAGCTGTCCGGCGCGGGCAAGAATGCCTTCATGCTGGAAAGCGTGACCGGCGGCGAAGTGCGCGGGCGTTATTCGATCGTCGGCATGAACCCCGACCTGATCTGGGAATGCCGCGGGACCACATCGCGCGTGAACCGTGATGCCCGTTTTGATGACACCGCCTTTGCGGAGATGGACGAAGACCCGCTGACAGCGCTACGCGCACTTCTGGCGGAAAGCCGGATTGACCTGCCTGCGGATTTGCCTGCGGCCTCTGCGGGGCTTTTCGGGTATCTGGGCTATGACATGATCCGGCTGGTCGAACGCCTGCCCGACGTGAACCCCGACCCGCTGGGCCTGCCTGACGCGATGATGCTGCGCCCGTCGGTGGTGGCGGTTCTGGACGGGGTCAAAGGCGATGTGATCCTTGTGGCCCCTGCCTATGTGACCTCTGGCCTGTCCGCCCGTGCTGCCTATGCCCAAGCGGCAGAGCGCGTGATGGATGCCCAACGTGCACTGGAACGGCCCATGCCATCCGAAGCGCGCGCGCTGTCCGATCCGGCCCCTGTGGCCCCGCCGGTGTCCAACTTTGCGCATGACGCCTATCTGGCGGCGGTGGAGAAGGCCAAAGACTATATCAAAGTCGGCGACATCTTTCAGGTCGTCCCCTCGCAACGCTGGACGCAAGAATTCCGCGAACCGCCCTTCGCCCTCTACCGGTCATTGCGCCGCACGAATCCGTCGCCCTTCATGTTCTTTTTCAACTTCGGCGGCTTTCAGGTGATCGGGGCCAGCCCCGAGATCCTTGTGCGTGTGTTCGGCAACGAGGTCACGATCCGCCCTATCGCAGGCACCCGCCCACGCGGTGCCACCCCCGAAGAGGACAACGCAAACGAGGCCGATCTGATGGCCGATCAAAAGGAACTGGCCGAACATCTGATGCTGCTTGATCTGGGCCGCAACGACACGGGCAAGGTCAGCAAGATCGGCACCGTGCGCCCCACCGAACAATTCATCGTCGAACGCTACAGCCATGTGATGCACATCGTGTCGAACGTGGTGGGTGAACTGGCCGACGACCAAGATGCGCTCAGCGCGTTTTTTGCAGGTATGCCTGCGGGCACCGTTTCAGGTGCGCCCAAGGTCCGCGCAATGGAAATCATCGACGAACTGGAACCGGAAAAGCGCGGCGTCTACGGCGGTGGCTGCGGGTATTTCAGCGCCAATGGCGACATGGATATGTGCATCGCGTTGCGCACCGCCGTGCTGAAGGATGAAAAGCTTTATATTCAGGCCGGTGGCGGCGTCGTCTACGACAGTGACCCCGAGGCGGAATATCAGGAAACGGTCCATAAATCGAACGCCATCCGTAAGGCGGCGGCTGATGCGACCATGTTCCGCGGTAGCGGGAACTAACCCCGCTTACTGCGAAATCGTCGGCAGCACGCCAAATGCACCGCCTGCGGCCTCTTCTTCTTCGGCTGCCTGCGCCTCTTGGGCTGCTGCGGCCTCTTCTTCGGCCTGACGTTGGGCAAGGTCGGTCAGATACGCCGTCTTATCCACCATCAAGGCAGAAGCGGGGCCGATCATGACGCCTTTGCCGGGCGCCGTGGCAGCCCAGTCACGCAACAATCCCATGGTTTCAGGGTGCATCCGTGCCAAGACCACCGCCCCACCGGTCTGGCGGGCGTTAAAGGCCACACGGTCAAGCGTGCGCAGCATCACGCGCATGTCGCCATCTGCGTCATCAAGGTTGCGGGTCACAGTGCTGACCGGCACGTTCAACTGCTCGGCTGTGCGCACAAGGCCGCCCAAACCGCGCGGGATCGTAACGAGCCCGCGTCCGTCCGCAGCAAGCACCGCCATCGCCTGTTCTGCAGCATCAGTGTTGCCGCGCAGGGCCCCTTCGCCATCAGAATAGAGCAACGCCGCTTGCGGCAGCTCTTCCAGAGCGACCGAAAAGGCGACTTCGACATCCGACGGGGTTGCCCCTTGTGGCAGCGGGACATCCATCGCGACTTCCATGCCCGCTGCGATATAGGCTTCTGAAAAGAGGCCGACATCCTCCATCAACGCATCCAGAACGACGGTCGCGGTGAACCCGCTTTCAAACAAGGTTAAAGGGCCGTTGGTCATCGTGCCGTCATCAATCAGCACAAAGCCCACAACAGGCAGCCCTTCGGGATTTTCGAACATCGCCGCGTGACGCATGATGGCCGGTGCGTCCTGCGGGATCGCGACATCTGCGAGCGTCGTTTCCGGGGCCTCTTCCTCGGTGGTCTCGGGCTCGGTGACAAGCAGCTGGTTGACCCTTGGCAGGTTGCTTTGAGGTGCTGCGCGCGCGGCAGGTGCGGGCGGCGTGCTTTCCTCTTGCTGCGGTGCCTGAGCGATCACCACTTCTTGCTGCTCGTTCTCCTGCGGCAGCGGAACAATGATCACCGGTGCGGGAGCGGCATTTGCCTGCGGCGCAGGTGCCGGTTGCGTGATAACTTCTGGCGCGGGCTCTGCCTCTGCCTGCGCTTGCAGCTGTGCAATCAGATCGTCCTGCGCGGGTGCACTATCTTCGATGGCAACAGCGACATCGGGATCTTCGGATGCAGCCGGTTCCTGCGCCAGTGCGGGTTCTTGCGCCAGCTCGGGCTGATCCGGGGCGTCTTCCTGTATCTCAACCGCAACCACAGGCGCGGGAGCGTCTGGCGCTTGTGGCATTGGGGCAGGCGCAGGGGTTTCGGTCAGGGCGTTGCCTTCTTCGGCAGGAACCACAAGGGGTACCTCTTC
>JBFEQR010000364.1:0-3215 GCA_041549425.1 Yoonia sp.
CAGGGACGGATCGTCACTGCCGTCAAAGGCCACCCAGACGCGGCGCGCGATTGCATAGGCCGCCAACAAATACCCCAGCGTCCATGCCACGATAATCAACAACAGCGCAAAGGGTACGAATGGCAGGCCAATCACTGTCAATGCCGTCACAGGGACCATTCCGAAAAGCGCCGACAGGCCGATGACCCCCAAAAGGAACGTCTGCAAGGGCTGCCGCGTGACACGCTTGCGCATCTTTTCCACGCGCTCGGACATGAAGGTCAGGAAAATCGCGGCCAGAAGCAATAGAAAGATGGCCGAGATCAGGAAGGCCGAAAAAAGCGACAACCAGACGGGAACCCACGGCATTTCGACCGAATCCCAACTGCGGTCGAATTCGCGCCATGCCTCGCGGCTGTCCCATTGTTCGCGGGTGATCCTGTCTGCTGCGATCACGCGCTCGGGGATGCTTTGATCGTCATCCGCGGTCAGGGTCAAAGTGCCGTCAATCCGCGCCTCGGGACCGAAGGTCAGGGTTTCGGCGACGATCCATGCATCACCTGACACCGGCGCGTTCAGATGGACAATGCCGCCAAAGGCGCTGAGCGCGCCTGCGACGGGTCCTTCGATCGTCAGGGTGCGCCCGAAAAAGCGGACGTTGCCTTGGGTCACCGCATCGGGGCTGCTGCGCACGCTGAAACCGGCGGCGGTGATATCCTCGCCCACGGGGGCATCAATCGTGACTGAGCTGCCCGCCGCATAAACATTACCGCCCGTACGGGTGCGGATATCTACGTCATATCCGGCGACATGGGTGTCACCGCTGGCGCTGCCGGATGTTGTCACGACACTGCCTGCGGCAAAGACATCGCCGGTAGCCGACAGGGTTTCGGTGATGGCCTCACCTGCGAGATAGGTATCGCCGCCATGATTACGGCTGACTTGTTCGGCCGTTGCGGGGGCGACTGTCAAAACAAGGGCACTTAAAGTCAAAAACAAATATTGTCGCATGGTCTGTGTTCCTTATTGAGGGGTTACACTGCGATCCCCGTCATAATTCACCATGCCCTTGCGGTGATTGAGCAATGTCAAAACCCCCAGCGCGTGCGCCCGCTAGATATCAAAGCGACGCACCCTTGCGTCATTCACAACAGCGGAGAATGGATATGGACACGAACCTGCCCACAAGCACGGCCAAAGGGGCTGAACCTCAGCCTTTCTTCGAGCAGCTTCAACACGAGATGGAACGGCTCTTTGACCGGTTCCGGGGCTATCCGCCGGTAGCGGCGCAAAGCCTTGGGCTTGCACTGCGCCCTGCCATCGACATGACGGAAACCGAAGACACCGTCGAGATCACCGCCGAAGTGCCCGGTGTCGGGTCGGATGATCTCGATGTTTCACTTAGCGGTGACATGCTGGTAATCAAAGGCGAGAAATCCGAAGAACGCAAAGAAGATGAAAAGAACTACCATCTGCATGAACGCAGCTATGGCAGTTTCCGCCGCCAGATCCCGCTGGGTTTCACCCCCGCAGAGGATGCCGTCAGCGGTGATTTTGCCGACGGGGTTCTGAAGGTCACGATCACCAAACCCGCCGAGGCGAAAACCCCCAGTCGCAAGATTGCGATCAATACCAAGTAAGACCTGCGGCGTCCGGCCAGACCGGACGTTGTCCTTTGAATTGGAGTAATTATCATGACCCTGCGTACCATTCTTGTCAGCCTCAGCAGCAGCACCTCGGCCAAACGTCTTCTGGATGCCGCCGCACTTCTGGCCACGCGCGACAACGCCCATGTGATCGGGCTGCATGTCACGGAAACGCTGGTGTTCTATCCCGATATCGCGATGCACATCCCCGAAGCCAGCTTCGAGGATTTTGTCGCCAGCCAGCGCGTCCATGCAGAAGAGATCAAGGCGATCTTCGATACTTTCAGCAAGGGGCAGGATTTCCCCACCGAATGGCGCAAGATGAGCAGTGAAAGCGGGTTTATCGCTGACAGCATCGTCGGATCGGCCCGCTGCGTCGATCTGGTCGTGCTGCCGCAAGAGGACGAAGGCGACGACCGTCCCGTGATCAACAACCTGCAAGAGCGGGTGATCAAGGAATGTGGCCGCCCCGTTCTGGTGATCCCGCGCAATAATACGCCCGAAACACTGGGCGAAAAAATCGTGCTGGGCTGGAGCGAAACACGCGAAGCCACCCGTGCGGTGCACGATCTGATTGACGTGGCCCGTCCCGACGCCGACATTCGCGTGCTGCGTATCGGCAAACCGCCCAGCAACACGTTGGCCGATTTCGCCGCAAACGATCTGGCCGCCGCCCTTGCCCGCCACGGCCCCAAAGTTGAACTGGTCCACCGCGACAAGGACGGCGAAAAAGTCGCCGATGTGCTGGCCCACGAAGCCTTTGAAATGGGCGCAGACATGCTGGCAACCGGTGCATTCGGCCATTCGCGGGCCTATGATTTCGTGATCGGCGCCGCCACGCGGGCACTGCTGCGCGACGCCAAACTGCCGGTGCTTTTCTCCAAATAGCGGGTGCGGGCAACCATCACAGCAAGGAGCCTGCAATGACCGGAACGCTCGAACAACTGACCAAGCGCATTCGCGAGCTTGAAAAGGCCTTGGAGGCCGAGCTGGACGAAAAACAGCAAGAGCTGCGCTATAGGCTGGAGCGCCGCCGCGTGGTGTTCGAGGCCGACGTGGCCGCGCGGCACCGCGCCGCGCGCGTACGCTTGTCCAGCTTTCTGGCCGAAACCCGTATTCTGGTCGTGCTGACCGCGCCGTTTATCTATGTGCTGGTCATCCCTTTTGCGGTGCTGGACCTTTTTGTGGTGCTTTACCAGGCCGTCTGCTTTCCTGTTTATGGCATCGCCAAGGTCCGCAGAGGCGATTTTATCGTCATCGACAGGCAGCAACTGGGCTACCTGAACGGCCTGCAAAAGCTGAACTGTGTCTATTGCGGCTACGTCAACGGGCTGATCGCATGGGTCCGCGAGGTGGGAGCACGCACCGAAGCCTACTGGTGCCCGATCAAACACGCCCGCCGCGTGTCGGAACCGCATTTGCGCTACGCCGGATTTGCGGATTTCGGCGACGAGACCGTGTTCGAGAAACGGGTGCAGGAACTGCGCGCCATTCTGAAAAAAGATGCCGCAGACTAGCCTCAGACGATATCGGCCCAGATCGGCAGATGATCGGAGGCGCGTCTGGCCAGCGATCCTTCGTCCACACCGG
>JBFEQR010000365.1:0-3214 GCA_041549425.1 Yoonia sp.
AGCCGCACCTGCAAAAGTCCGCTTTGTCCCGCTCTGCCGACCTTCACCCACCGAAAATGCTGCATGATGCACGAATAGCCGGTTAGGTGAAGCTGCGCTGCGGCGTCGGCACGACCGGTGAATGGCCGGTATGGGCCGTTCAAGACATCACCCCCAAACCCCCTAACACCCGTTAACCCCGCCAAGCCCTGCAATCTGTATATACACATTCTGTACGCCCTCTGTACGGGATGTGCCCGCTCCGAACCCCCTTTATTCCCCTGTTAACCTGTGATTCGCGCTCCGCCGCGCACCGTTCCCCGCCGCCCCGACCGCGCGTTGCGTGACCCCTTGTCGCTTTCGCACCCAAACGCGTCGGCTGGTTCTTTCATGGACACCGCATTTCGCGCAGATTATGCCACAAGAACCTAGAGGGAGTCGCGCTTATGAAAACGCAAGTCAAAGCATTGGTTGTAGGTGGCGGCGCTGTTGGTACCTCCATCGCCTATCATCTGGCCAAGGCCGGATGGGATGACGTGATGCTGCTGGAGCGTGATGAACTGACGTCGGGCTCCACATGGCACGCCGCGGGCCTTTTGCCCTTGTTTAACATGTCTTTCGCGACCACCCACATCCACAAATACTCGGTCGATTTCTACAAATCGCTTGAGGCCGAAACAGGCCTGAACGCCGGTTTTGCCGTCGTCGGCAACCTGCGGATGGCCCAGACGCAGGAACGGATGGACGAGTATATGCTTTATGCCTCGACCGCCGAAACCTGCGATGTCCCCTACGTCTGGATGACCCCCGACGAGATCAAGGCGAAATGGCCGCTGATCCGCACCGAGGACCTGAAAGGCGCGCTTTATCACCACACAGATGGCTATATTAACCCCGCCGATGTGACGCAGGCGATGGCCAAGGGCGCGCGCCAGCGCGGTGTCGCGATCGAGCGCAAATGGCAAGCCGATGCCTTTCACTGGAATGGCGACGCATGGGAAGTCACCTGCACGAAAATGGTCGAAAAAGGGGGCAATCTGGTCCCCTCGGACGAACAGGTTGTGATCACTGCCGAACATGTCGTCACCGCCTCGGGCAACCATGCGCAGACCACTGCGAAAAAGCTGGGCATCAAGATGCCCGCGATTCCGGTGGAGCATCAGTTTATCGTGATGGATCAAGACCCTGCACTGGTGAAGTTCCGCGCCGAAGGCCATGCCGAACATCCGGTGATCCGTGATGCCGACGCGCAATCCTATGTGCGCGAGGAACGCGGCGGCTGGATTCTGGGCGTCTATGAGAAAGGTGCGCCTGCGGTCTTTGAACACGGCGTGCCCGACAGCTTCCGCGCCGATCTTTTTCCGCTCGATCTGGAACGGATCGAAGACCAGTATATGGCCATGATCCACCGTATCCCGTCCTGCGAGGAAAGCGGGCTGAAGGACGATTTCAACGGGCCGATCTGTTACACACCTGACGGCAACCCGCTTGTCGGTCCGGCACCGGGTTTGCGCAACATGTGGCTGGCCGAAGGCTTCAGCTTTGGCATTACGGCGGCGGGTGGCACCGGATACTACCTTGCCCAGATGATGGTCGAGGGCGAGGCAGAGATCGACATGGCTTCGCTTGATCCCAAACGTTATGGCGACTGGATGACGACGGAGTTCGCGGCACGCAAGAACGAAGAATGCTACGACCACGTCTATATCTTGCACCACCCTGATGAGGAACGGCCCGCTTGCCGCCCGCTGCGCACGTCACCCGCTTATGACCGCCAGGCCGCACGCGGCGCGCAGTTCGGCTTTGTGAACGGGTGGGAGCGTCCGAATTACTATGCGCCGATGGGGTTTGACGATCACGCGGCGCGGTCGTTCCGGCGCGGTGGCTGGTGGCAATATGCTGTGGACGAGGCCAAGGCGATCCGTGAGGGCGTCGGCCTGATTGATGCGACCGCTTTCACGAAACACATCGTCAAAGGCCCCGGTGCAACGGCGTTTCTTGATTGGTTTACCACCAACAAACTGCCGCGCGTGGGGCGGATCAACCTGACCTATGCGCTGACCAGTCACGGCACGACGCGCACGGAATACACCATCGTCCGGTTAAAGGACGATACATATTATCTGGTCTCTGCCGGAGCATGGACCGACTATGACGCCGATTTCCTGCGCAAGGCAGTCGAAGACAAAGAGGCAGAGTTCGGCCGCATCGACGTACAGAATGTCACGACGCAATGGGGTGTGTTTGCTATCGCCGGACCGAAATCCCGCGATGTGCTGAATGCGGTCATCAACGATGCCGATCCTGCGACAGCCCTGTCGAACAAGCGGTTTCCGTGGCTTTCGGCCAAGCAGATCGAATTGGGCATGTGTCCGGTCAACGCGATCCGTGTGGCCTATACCGGTGAGCTGGGATGGGAATTGCACCACCCCATCGAGATGCAGAACTATCTGTTCGATCTGCTGGAAAAGGCAGGCGAGCCGCACGGCATGAAACTGGTTGGTGCACGTGCGCAGAACTGGTTGCGGCAGGAAAAATCCTATCGTGCTTTCGGGACCGAACTGGGCCGCGACGCGACGCCGCTCGAGGCTGATCTGCCGCGCTTTGTGGACTTGTCAAAGGACTTTAACGGCAAGGCCGCGATGGAGGCCAAGGGCATCCGGTCGAAATGTGTCACGCTGCTGATTGATGGGCCGGACGATGCCGATCCATGGGGCCGCGAGGCGCTTTATGACATGGACGGCAACCGCGTCGGGCGTTTGACGTCTGGTGGCTATTCGGTGGCTTTCGGGAAATCCATCGGGATGGGCTATGTCAAACCGGCGCTTGCCGAAGTCGGGACCAAGTTGCAGGTCAAAATGCTGGATCAGTTGTGGCCTGCCGAGATTGTCGAAGACAGCCCCTATGATCCAAAGAACGCAACGATCCGCGTCGACGGGTGACCCGCGCGTTTATGTAGGGCGCACTATGCAAATCTCGCTGCGGATAACGCCTTGACCGCGGCGGCGTCGATCGAGGGGCGCGCGCCGCTCACCAGGTCCGCCAGAAGCTGGCTTGCCGCCGGGGACGACTGTACCCCATAGCCACCCTGACCGGCGCACCAGATAAAACTGCCGTCGCGCGGATCGGGACCCAGAACCAACGTGCGGTCAGGTGCGAAAGTCCGCAACCCTGCCCAAGAGCCAAGCAACCGCGTAACCGGTTCGCAGACATTCTGTTCATAGCGCGCCAGACC
>JBFEQR010000366.1:0-3190 GCA_041549425.1 Yoonia sp.
AGGCCAACACCGGCGGCAAAAATGGCCCCGACGATATACTGGCCCTCGGCCCCGATATTCCAGATGCCCGCGCGAAAGCCGAACGACAGGCCGATCGCGATCAACACCAAAGGCGCGCCCTTGATCAAAAGCTGCGGGCGGTAGAACCACGCAAATTCCGAAAACAGCGGATCAAGGAAAATCGTGCGGATCGTCTCGAACGGGTTCTGGCCCAGCGCGGCAAACAGCAACCCGCCAAAGAACATCGTCAGGGCCACGGCCAGAAGCGGGGTCGCAAAGGTCCAAGCCCGTGACGGCTGCGGGCGCTTTTCAAGCATGATCATTTGCGCGACACCCTTATCATCTTGCCATCCAAACTCCCGCCGGAGGCATCCCTACACATCAACATGCGCGACCTCCATGTCATGGGCGCCGCCCAGCATCAGACCGATTTCCTCGACGGTCAGCCCCGCCGCAGGGCGCGGTCGTGACAGCCGCCCTTCGTTCAGTGCCGCAAAGCGGTCCGAGATTTCCATCAATTCGTCAAGGTCCTGACTGATCGCGATCACCGCCGTGCCCTTGGCCGCCAAATCAAGCAACGCCTGCCGGATCGCCGCCGCCGCCGAGGCGTCGACACCCCATGTGGGCTGGTTCACCACCAGCACTTCGGGGTCTTGCATGATCTCGCGTCCAATCACGAATTTCTGCAGGTTGCCCCCCGACAGCGACCGCGCCGCATTCTGCGGCCCCGGTGTGCGCACGTCAAAGGCTGCGATCACGCTTTCGGCAAAACCGCGCGCCTTGCCCCAATGCAGAAACCCGCGACTTGTCAGCCCCTGACGGGTTGTGGCTGTCAGAATGGCATTTTCGGTCAGGCTCATATCCGGTGCCGCCGCATGGCCCATACGTTCTTCGGGTGCGGCCAACAGGCCGATCCTGCGCCGCGCGTTCGGGGGCAGATGGCCGATCCCTTCGCCTTTGTAGGTGATCATGGCGCGCGATGTTCTCATTTCACCGGACAGGGCCGCGACAAGTTCGTCCTGCCCGTTGCCCGCCACACCGCCAATGCCCAATACCTCGCCTTTGCGCACGGCCACGCTGATCTTGCGCAGGGGCGTGCCAAAACGGTGCGGTGCGGGGGCGCTGAGATCATGCAGTTCCAGTACCGTTTCCCCGACAGGGCGCGGTGCCTTTTCGGGGACATGCAGCGCGCTGCCCACCATCAGCTCGGCCATATCCCGCGCCGAGGTGGCACGCGGATCGCAGGTGCCCACGACTTCCCCCAGACGCAGCACGGTCGCGTTGTCACAGAGGGCGCGGATTTCTTCCAGCTTGTGTGAGATATAAAGGATCGCCGTTCCCTCCGCGCTCAGCTTGCGCAGGGTTTCAAACAGGATCGCCACCTCTTGCGGGGTCAGCACCGACGTCGGCTCATCCATAATCAGCAGCTTGGGGTCTTGTAGCAGGCAGCGGATAATCTCGACCCTCTGGCGTTCACCGGCAGACAGCTCGCCCACAATTCGGTCAGGGTCCAGCGGCAGACCATATTGGTCGGACACACTGCGCACCTGTGCGGCGATTTCGGCTTGCGGCGGCGGGTTCTCCATCCCCAGCGCGATATTCTCGGCCACATTCATCGCATCAAAAAGCGAAAAATGCTGGAACACCATGGCGACACCGGCGGCACGCGCAGCCCGCGGCTCGGCAGGGTGAAAGGGCTGGCCTTCCAGCGTCATTGTCCCCGCATCGGGTTTGACCAGACCATAAATGGTCTTCACCAGCGTCGATTTGCCCGCGCCGTTCTCGCCCAGAAGCGCGTGAACCTCGCCACGGCCAATGTCAAAGGATACGTCCATGTTTGCGACCACACCGGGATAGGCTTTGGTCAGTCCCTCCAGTCGCAAGAGCGGGTTGTTCATGCAGTGCGATCCTTTGTTCTGCGGTCTTGGGCTGCGATCATGGCAGACGCTACGCCAACTGCAATCGCTGCGGGGTGTTTTCCAAGGCTCGGATCGCCGATTGGACACGCAATGCGTGCGATTTGCGCAGGCGCATGCCCCAAATCAGCGAGCCTGCCTTTGAAACGGGCCCATTTGGTGGCCGATCCGATCAAACCCGCGCTGTTGAAATCATGCGACAGCAGCGCATGACAGACAGCAAGGTCGATGTCATGGCTATAGGTCAGAATCAGGTGATCGGCGTTTGCAGGGGCATGTCTGACCGCCATGGCGGGATCGGCGGCAACCAGCGTCGTCAAATCCGTGTCGGGAAATCTTGCGGCAGATGTATCAACCCAGGTGATCGCGAAATCCGGCAAAGGCGCCATGACGTTCACAATCGCGCGCCCCACATGCCCCGCACCGTAGATCCACAGCGGGCGGGTGGAAGGTGCGGCCATCGTATCGGCCTCTTCCCAGATCAGGCTCACTGACCCGCCGCAACACTGACCCAGCGCGGGCCCAAGCGGAAATGTCGCGCGATGCCTGCTCCGCCCGTCGTGCAACATGCGCCGCGCCTCGGCCATGGCCTCCCGCTCCAGCGTGCCACCGCCGATCGTCCCCTCTATCCGGTCGGCCCAGACAAGCATCTGCGTACCCGCCCCGCGCGGGACCGATCCTGCGGTTTTGGTGATTGTGATGCGGATCGCCTTGGTCATCCGCGCGCCCTTCTTACAGCGCGCAGCACCTCTTCGGCCGTGGCGGGGGCCTGCAGGTCGGGATATGCAGGACCACAGGCCGCGACGGCATCGCCCAGCGCCAGAAACGCCGAGATACCCAGCATGAATGGCGGCTCTCCCACGGCTTTGGACCGGTAGATCGTCTGTGCCGGATTGGGCTGGTCCCATAGGGCAACATTAAAAACGTCGGGACGGTCCGAACAGGCGGGTATCTTGTAAGTAGCTGGTGCATGGGTGCGCAGCCGCCCCTCATCATCCCAGACCAGTTCCTCGGTGGTCAGCCAGCCGGCACCCTGTACATAACCGCCTTCGACCTGCCCGATATCAATGGCAGGGTTCAGCGAATCACCGGCGTCATGCAGGACATCGGTGCGCAGGATGCGGTTCTCGCCGGTCAGCGTGTCGATAACGACTTCGGTCACCGCCGCACCTTGGGCGAAATAAAAGAATGGACGGCCTCTGCCTTTGATCCGGTCCCACGACAGATCAGGCGTCTTGTAGAACCCCGTGGCCGACAGGCTGACACGGTTCAGA
>JBFEQR010000367.1:0-3185 GCA_041549425.1 Yoonia sp.
GCTTGCGGCCTCGTCCATCAGGTCGATGGCCTTATCGGGCAAAAAGCGGTCTGTGATATAGCGGTGCGACAATGTCGCCGCAGCGACCAGCGCACTGTCGGAAATCCGCACACCGTGGTGCAGTTCATACTTTTCCTTGATGCCGCGCAGAATGCTGACCGTGTCCGACACGGTCGGTTCTTCCACAAGCAATGGCTGGAACCGGCGGGCAAGGGCCGCGTCCTTTTCGACGTATTTGCGGTATTCAGCCAGCGTCGTGGCACCGATGCAGTGCAATTCACCCCGAGCAAGGGCAGGTTTGATCAGGTTGGCCGCATCCATTGCGCCGTCCGACTTACCGGCACCGACAAGCGTATGCATCTCGTCGATGAAAAGAATGATCTCGCCTGCGGCGGTCTCGATCTCTTTCAGGACGGCCTTGAGGCGCTCCTCGAATTCACCGCGGTATTTCGCACCGGCGATCAGGGCACCCATATCAAGCGCCATCAGCTTTTTGTTGCGCAGGGATTCCGGCACGTCACCGTCAACGATACGCAGCGCCAAACCTTCGGCGATGGCCGTCTTACCGACACCAGGTTCACCGATCAGCACAGGGTTGTTCTTGGTCCGGCGCGAAAGAACCTGCATGGCACGGCGAATTTCCTCGTCGCGGCCAATGATCGGGTCGATCTTGCCCTGCTCGGCGGCCTCGGTCAGGTCGCGGGCATATTTTGCCAGTGCTTCGAAACTGTCTTCGGCGGTGGCACTGTCGGCGGTGCGTCCCTTGCGGATATCATTGATCGCCGCGTTCAGCGCTTGGGGCGTCACGTTACCTGCGTCCAGCGCGTCTTTAGCCTTGGATTTGACCAAAGCCAATGCCGTCAGCAAACGCTCGACCGGCACAAAGCTGTCGCCAGCTTTCTTGGCGATCGCCTCTGCCTCGGCCACGACTTTGGCGGTCGTATTGTCAAGGTAGGCCTGCGCGCCTTCACCGGTCACTTGCGGGATCTTGGCAAGGCTGGCGTCAACAGCGGCAAGCACCGCTTGGGGGTTACCTCCGGCACGTGTGATGAGATTAGAGGCAAGCCCCTCTTCGTCATCCATCAATGCTTTGAGCAGGTGTTCAGGTGTGAGCCGCTGGTGGCTTTCACGCATTGCGATCGTCTGGGCGGCCTGAATAAAGCCGCGCGACCGCTCAGTGAACTTGTCTAAGTTCATGGGTCTCTCCTTTGTACAAGCGCCCGGGGTATTCGGATGCCCGACTGCGCGGCACATCCCTGATTGGGCCTCACAATATAGATGGGAATTGCGACACCCAGCCGCAAGATAACCCCGCAAGATTTTCAGAAATTGAGAAAACGCAAGCAGGGCCGCCTATCGCCGCCAAGTGCTGTGCATTGCATTTTGCAAGCCCTCCGCCTAGACCCGCCCAAACAAACGCACCAAGGAGATCACCATGCCCGACGACCGTCTAATCGTAGCTTTGGATGTGCCGAATGTGCTTGATGGGCTGGAACTGACAAAGACGCTCGGTGACAGCGTTTCGTTCTACAAGATCGGCTTGGGCATGTTGACCGGTGGCGGCCTTGCGCTGGCCAACGAACTGAAACAGGAACACGGCAAACGCATTTTTCTGGACATGAAGTTCTTTGACATTGGCGCCACAGTCGCGGCGGCCGTGCGCGGTGTCGCCCAATTCGATCTGGATTTCCTGACGGTCCACGGTGACCCGCATGTCGTGCGCGCCGCCCGCGACGGGGCCGGTGGGTCAGACATGAAGATATTGGCCGTGACGATCCTGACATCATTGGACCGTGATGATCTGGATGCCTCCTGCATCAAAGCGGGAAAAATGACCGATCTGGTGCAGGAACGCGCGGGCATTGCACTGTCGAACGGTGCTGACGGGGTCATCGCCTCCCCGCAAGAGGCCGCGCTGATCCGTGCGCTGCCCGAAGCGGAAGGCAAATTGATCGTCACCCCCGGTGTGCGGCCAGCAGGCGCGGACCTTGGCGACCAGAAACGCGTCACGACCCCCGCGCAAGCGATCCAGAACGGTGCAAACCATATTGTCGTCGGCCGTCCCATCTGGCAGGCCGCCGATCCACGCAAAGCCGCACTGGATATTCAGGCAGAGCTGGCGACGATCTAACACAAAAGCCCCGTCCGTCCGGTCGGGGCTTTTGACATTGTGAAAATGACTGATCAGTCGTTGATATCAGTGTCCCAGATTTTCACCTGACCTTTACGCAGGCCAAAATACTTGCGCATCGCCAGATAGGACAAGAGCGACAGGATCGCGAATATCACAAGTGTGAGCGCCAGACCGCTTGCCGACACGCCCAGCAGGATCAGCAGACCCATCACCCCTGCCCCGATAGCAAAGCCCAAGAAGATATAGCCGGGGATCAACACCTCAAGCGTGGCAAGGATCAGCGCCGCTGACATCCAGACCCACCATTCTGTCCAAATCGGCATTCTAGCGTCCTTTCAGCATCTTGAAGGCATCCGCGAAAGCATCCAATGCGTTGGCAGGCAAGACAACTGTCTGGTTGCCGGTCCCTTCACCAAGTTTTGTCAGGGCCTCGACCTGCTTCAACGCAACCTGATATTGCGCCGCCTCAAGGCCATTTTCAGCAATGGCAACGGCGACAACCTGCGTGGCATAGGCTTCTGCATCGGCCAGAACACGGCGCGCTTTTGCAGCCTGTTCGGCTGCGTAAAGTTCCGCATCCGACTGCAACTCGACCGCGCGCTTTTGCCCTTCGGCCTCTGTCACCTGCGCACGGCGGGCACGTTCCGCGTTCAATTGCTGCAACATCGCCTCGCGGGTGGCCTGATCAAGGTTCACGTCCAGAATTTCAGCGCGGGTGACCTCGATGCCCCAGTCGTCAACCTGCTGGGCAACCTGTGCACGCACAGCCTCGATCAGGTTGGACCGGTTCGCCTGCACCTGGTCCAGCTCCATGCGCCCGATTTCGGAACGCACGATGCCAGCGACAGTGGTGGAAATCGCGCCATCCACATCGCGAATGCGATAAACCGTCTTTTCAGGCTCGATAATGCGGTAAAACACCGATGTTTCGACCTGCACCAGAACGTTGTCCGACGTGATCGCATCCTGCGTCATGGACGGAAGCTGGCGTTCAAGGATCGACACCTTGTGACGCACGCGATCCAGAAACGGCACAATAAAGTTGATGCCC
>JBFEQR010000368.1:0-3157 GCA_041549425.1 Yoonia sp.
CGTTTGGGCCGCCACGCCCAGACCGTGGGGGCGACATAATGCACGGTGCGAATATCGCTGGCCGCCTTGACCAGCCGCGCAACGCGCAGGCAGAAATCCGGACTGTCGATGGTAATCAGCACATCGGGCTTGGTGGTCAGCACGGCTTCGGCCATCTGCCTGATCCGCGCCTTGAGCGCGCGATACTTGGGCAGGATTTCAGCCAGCCCCATGACACTCAGTTCATCCATGGGAAAACGGCTGTCCAGTCCCTCGGCCTGCATCAAGGGCCCGCCCACCCCGTCAAATGTCACATCGGGACGCAATTGCTTCAGCCCCGCCATCAAAGCCGCACCCAGCTTGTCGCCAGAGGCCTCGCCCGCGATCACAAAGACCCTCATGCGCCCCCCTTGGGCCTGACCCAAAAGAAAAGCCCCGCCTGATCGATAGCCGCGATGACATCAGCCAGATCCAGAACCATCACCCCATCGGCCTCGATCACGATCCCTGCAAACCCTGCCGCCGCAGCCCCGCGCACCGTTTGCAGACCAATTACCGGCAAATCTGCACGCCTGTCCTGCGCTGGCTTCGGCCCTTTGAACAGGATCGCCCCGCGCGTATCGGTCGGTTCGCCCTCGGCCCCGCTGAGCCATTCAGCCACCGCCCCGAGCGCCGTGCCAACGCCGTCAACCACAGCCCAAAGCGGATCATCATCGGGGATAAAACGGGCAATCATGGCATCGGTGCCGTCCTGCCCTTCACGCGCCAGCACCCGTCCGTTGCGCAAGATGCACGACTGACCCAAGTCCGCGCGCCCCATTTCCGCCAGCACCTCTTCGCCCAGAACCGCATCGCGGCGGTGATCGAAAGTGACAGGCGCAAGCGACAGAACACCCGCTGGCGGCAACAGATCGTGCGCGATTTCATGGGCGGCAACGATACGCAGCCCTGCGGCTTCGAAAATGGCAATGACAGCACGCAAGGCCCCGTCATCGCCTTGCGCCATCGCCTGCATGATCTGCGGGACAAGGGGTCGGGTGGCTGCGTCAATGGCGGCGGGGTCAATCTGAGGCCGTGTCACAGCGCCTGCCATGCAAACCTCGGTCACGCCGCGCGCACGCAGATCGGCCAGAAAGCTGCCCAGATGTTCGATGCGAAACGTGACATCCGGTGTCACGGCAGGGCGAAATCCCGCCAATGCACACACCAATGGCCGCTCTGTCAGCCGCGCCAGCAGCGCGACCGGTAACGCCCCCGTGCCTGCAACAAGCGCCAGCATCAGCCAGGCGTCAGGAAATTGCGGTCTGTATCGCCAAGGATGAACTGCACCATATCCTGCACATAGGTGCTGTCCGCCTCTTCGGCCAAACGGCGGGCACGATCCTGAAAGGTCCCCTCCCCGTCCTTGAGCATCTGGAACGCAGCACGCAAGGCGGTGATATCAGTGCGGCTGACACCCTTGCGCTTGAGCCCGACAAGGTTAAGCCCGTCCAGCGCCCCGCGCGGGGCCTGCACCAAACCATGCGGGACCACATCCTTGGTGACCATTGTGACAGCGCCGATAATTGCGCCTTTGCCGATGCGCACCCATTGATGCACCCCTGACAGACCACCGATGATGACGTCGTCTTCGATCACGCAGTGACCGGCGACAGCGGAAGAATTGACGACAATCACGCGGTCGCCGATTTGCGCGTCATGCGCAATATGGCAACCCGCCATGAACAAACCGTCATCCCCGATGCGCGTCTCACCGCCGCCATGGGCGGTGCCGGTGTTGATGGTGACATGTTCGCGGATGCGGTTGCGGGCGCCAATGCGTAACCGCGAGTGTTCCCCGCCGAATTTCAGATCCTGCGGGATGCCCCCTACGACGGCGAAAGGGAACACCACGGTATTTGCGCCGACGTGCGTATCGCCGTCGACCACCACATGGCTTTTCAGCTCCACCCCCTCGGCCAGCACAACGTCTGCGCCGACCAGACAAAAAGGCCCGATCTTGCAACCGGCACCAATTTGCGCCCCGTCGGCGATAATGGCAGAGGCATGGATCTCAGACATCAGCCCTGCAAATCCATCATCGCGGTGAACTCTGCCTCGGCGGCCATTTCGCCATCGACAGTGGCGACGCCCTTAAAGCGCCAGACCTTGCCGCCGGGTTTGCCGCGCGTGGTCTCGACATGCATTTCCAGCACATCACCGGGCACGACCTTGCGGCGGAATTTGCAGCCGTCAATCGCCATGAAATAGACCAGAAGATTGCCCTCTGTCAGGCCAAGCGATGTGCCCACCATCACAGCCGTTGTCTGCGCCATCGCCTCGACGATCGTGACGCCGGGCATGATGGGATTACCGGGAAAGTGGCCCTGAAAATGCGGCTCGTTCATCGTCACATTCTTGATGCCGACGGCAGAAGTGGTGCCATTAATGCTATGCACCTTATCGACCAGCAAAAACGGATAGCGGTGCGGCAGGATCTTCTGGATCAGCTGGATATCGGCGGTTGTGACGGGGTCGGTCATCGGGGGCGGCTCCTGTTTTTGGGTCTTGCGGATCTTGGCCGCGTTGGTTCCTCAGTAGCAAGTGACCGTCTGCGCGGCAAGGACCGGCTATTGGCTACCGTCGCCCAGTTCTGCGTCGATCCTTGCGATGACGGTGTCAGTGATGTTGGCCGCCCGCACAGAAAGAAGCACATTACGCTGCTCCAGCACCAAGGCCGCGCCACGTTCGATCATGACGCTGGCGATGATGTCCTGCACGCTTTCCTCGAACCGCGACCGCGCTTCCGCGTTGGCGACCTGCAGGTCGACGTTCTTGGCATCGCGCGCGCGCCGCACCTCTTGCACTTTGGTGTCAAAGGCCTCGGCCTCGGCGCGGAACGCCTCGGGCGTCATTTCGGGACGGCGCAGTGTCAGGCTGCGTTCCTCGCGGGTCAGTTCTGCGACGATCTCGTCGTTTTCGGCCTGCAATGCGGCCGCTTGCGCCGCAAGGTCTTCGGCAATCCGGCGGCCATAGGCCGTTTCAAAGAAAAGCCGCTCGCTGTCGATAATCAGGACGGGGGCGGTGGTTTGCTGCGCCGACACAGGCAGTGCCAGCAGCAACCAAACCAGACACGCCCGCGCCCAGATCATCAAAAGCTCGTCGAGATCGTCAGATCAAAGCTTTTGGTCTTGTCGAA
>JBFEQR010000369.1:0-3157 GCA_041549425.1 Yoonia sp.
GATGCTGGACGCAACCTTGCGTCTGGCGACCCCGCTTCTTCTGGCTTGCCTTGCAGGCCTCTATTCAGAGCGGGCCGGTATCTTTGATATCGGGCTGGAAGGGAAAATGCTGGCGGCGGCGTTCCTGTCGGCCGCCATCGCGGCCGTGTCCGGCAACGTCTGGCTGGGCCTCTTGGCGGGGATCGGCGCGTCGATGGTTTTGTCGGCGGTCCACGGGCTGGCCTCGATCACGTTCCGCGGGAACCAGTTGATTTCCGGCGTCGCTATCAACTTCCTGGCGGCGGGCCTGACGGTCGTGGTCGCCCAAAGCTGGTTTTCCCAAGGCGGGCGCACCCCGCAATTGACCGGCGACGCGCGCTTCAACCCCATTGAACTGCCCTTTGCAGAAGCCCTGCAAAACGTGCCCGTGATCGGGCCGATCTATTATGAATTGATCTCGGGTCACACGGTCCTTGTCTATGTGGCCCTGTTGATGGTGCCGCTGACATGGTGGATCCTGTTCCGCACCCGTTTTGGCCTGCGCCTGCGCGCAGTGGGTGAAAACCCCGCCGCTGTGGATACCGCCGGTGTCTCGGTCATCTGGCTGCGTTTTGCCGCTGTCGGCATTTGTGGCGTGCTGTGCGGGATCGCTGGCGCGTATCTGGCGACCGCCTTGCAGGCCGGTTTCGTCAAGGACATGAGCGCCGGTCGCGGCTATATTGCCCTTGCCGCCCTGATCTTTGCAAAGTGGCGGCCATGGTATGCGCTTTATGCCTGCCTGCTGTTTGGTTTCCTGCAAGCGATGGCGCTGCGGCCTGACGTGATCGAAGGCGTGCTGAGCTTCAAGATCAATGGCCAGTTCCTTGACGTTCTGCCCTATATCCTGACCGTGGTGATCCTTGCAGGCTTTGTCGGCAAGGCGATCCCGCCGCGCGCAGGGGGTGAACCCTATGTCAAAGAACGCTAGGGCCCTCGCCGCGGACATCCGCGCAAAGGCAGGCGATGCGCCCGTGCGGATCGGACTGATCCTTGGCTCTGGTCTGGGGCATATCGCGGATGAGGTGGATGGCGTGGCGATCCCCTACACCGATCTGACCGGCTTTCCCCACGCGGGCGTGTCGGGGCACAATCCCAAGCTTGTGATTGGCAACCTCGAAGGGGTACGCGTCGCGGTCTTTGGCGGCCGCGCGCATTATTACGAAAGCGGGCGCGGTGACGCCATGCGCCTGCCGTTGGAAGTGCTTAAGGAATTGGGCGCAGACACGATGATCGCCACCAATGCTGCGGGATCAATGCGTGCGGATATGCCCACAGGGTCCATCATGTGCCTGTCCGACCATATCAACTTTTCCGGCCTCAACCCGCTGATCGGGGAACCGACCGATGCGCGTTTCGTGCCCATGAAGGACGCCTACGATCCTGATATCCGCAAAGCGCTGCGCGCCAGCGCCAATGCGGCACAGGTCGAAATGGCTGACGGGATTTACGCGTGGTACTCTGGCCCGTCGTTCGAGACCCCCGCCGAAATCCGCGCCATTGCCATGCTGGGGGCGGATGCGGTGGGCATGTCCACCGTGCCAGAGGTGATCCTTGCGCGGTTCCTTGGGCTGAAGGCAGCGGCCATATCGACCATCACCAACATGGCCGCCGGCATGAGCGATGAAGCCATCAGCCACGAACACACCAAAGCGATGGCACCCATCGGCGCTGCAAAGCTGGAAAAGGTCCTGCGCGGCTATCTGCGCGCCCTGCGATAAGTCCAAACCCGCACCACTGATAAGTCCACGTTGCCGAAATGCTGCATTTGCAGTGTGAATTGCCCCACAGCATTTGACAGACTCGGCCGAAAGGTTTTTGGTACGGGCACCGGCACAAGCGCCTTGGACCAGCTCATGCAAATTTATCTCCCCATCGCCGAGGTTTCGGTGAACGCCTTTCTATTACTCGGACTAGGCGGAATTGTGGGCGTTTTATCGGGCATGTTCGGGGTCGGCGGCGGCTTTTTGATGACGCCTCTGCTGTTCTTTATCGGCATCCCCCCTGCTGTGGCTGTGGCCACCGAAGCCAACCAGATCGTTGCATCGTCTTTTTCCGGCGTGCTTGCGCACCTGAAACGAAAGACGGTGGACCTCCGAATGGGGACGGTGCTGCTGATCGGCGGTTTGATCGGCTCGGGCCTCGGGATCATGCTGTTCAACTATCTCAAAGCCTTGGGTCAGGTCGAACTGCTGGTGCAACTTTGCTATGTGATCTTTCTGGGGATGATCGGCACGCTGATGTTCTTCGAAAGCCTGCGTGCGATCCGGCGTTCCAGCAAGGCCGGTGGCGTATCTGTTCCGACACGCCGCAAGCACAACTGGGTGCATAACCTGCCCTTCAAGATGAAGTTCCGCGTCTCGGGCCTCTATATCTCGGTGATCCCGCCGCTGCTGGTGGGTGTGGCTGTGGGTGTTCTGGCCGCAATCATGGGTGTTGGCGGCGGTTTCATCATGGTGCCCGCCATGATCTATCTGCTGGGTATGCCGACCAAAGTGGTCGTCGGGACATCCTTGTTCCAGATTATCTTTGTGACCGCCTTTACGACCATGCTGCACGCAACAACCAACTTTACAGTTGACATTGTGCTGGCTGTTTTGCTGCTGGTGGGTGGTGTGATCGGTGCGCAGATCGGCACGCGGATCGGCACGAAAATGAAGGCCGAACAACTGCGTATCTGGCTGGCGATCATGGTTCTGGCCGTCTGCGGCAAGCTGGCCTTTGATCTTCTTGTCATGCCAAGCGAGCTTTTCTCGCTTGGTGCCGGAGGTCACTGATGTTGCGTCTGTTCATTTTGTGCATGCTGTTGGCCATGCCCGCAAAAGCCGAAGAAATCGTACTGGGCCTGAGCCGCGATCAGGTTTCGATCACGGCAACATTTGAAGGCTCCGAAATCCTCATCTTCGGGGCGGTCAAGCGCGACGCGGGCCCACGTCTTGAAGGCGACCTTGGCGTGATCGTCACAGTGGCAGGCCCCGACCGCCCTGTGACCGTGCGCAAGAAAGACCGGCGTCTTGGCATCTGGGTGAACACAGAATCCGTTGATGTGGATGTCGCCCCGACCTTCTATGCCGTGGCCACAAACCGCCCGCTTGAAGAAATCCTGACATTCACCGAAGACCTGAACACCCGCATCAGCACA
>JBFEQR010000370.1:0-3155 GCA_041549425.1 Yoonia sp.
CAAAGGTTCGGGCACTGTAACAGTCTGGGCGACGGTTGATTTGGATCTATCTATCGCTGGCGAAGGCGAGATTCATTACTACGGGGACGTGGTTCCTGATATGAATATCGCTTCAGGGTCTGTGCAATCTCTCGGGGATTAGTGATCCCTGAGAGATTATGAGTAGATACAAACCATCAATAGTGGTGAAAGGATGTTGTTACTGCAAGAAAAAGAAAAGAAAGCCGCACTTGCCGCAGCCGAGAAAGCCGCAGCCGCGCATGGTTTTTCTTTGGCCGAAATAACGGGTGACGCCGCCACAAAAACGCCGCGCAAGCAAATGGCGGCACCAAAAGCGCCTGCTGCTCCGAAATATCGCAATCCTGATGACGAGACACAGACGTGGTCAGGAAAAGGGCGTCAGCCGAATTGGTTCAAGACGGCAATGGGCAAGGGCGCAAAACCCGGCGATTTGGAAATATAGGTTTCATCTTTCGCCTGCGCTGACCTAAACTGGCCTTCGAAATATCGGAGGCCCTTTCCATGACAATTCATATCGGCGCAGAAAAAGGCGATATCGCCCCCACCGTTCTGATGCCCGGCGATCCTTATCGTGCCAAATGGGCGGCAGAGACTTATCTGCAAGACGCCCGCTGCATCAACGAAGTGCGCGGGATGCTGGGTTTTACCGGCACATGGAACGGGCATCCCGTGACCATTCAAGGTTCCGGCATGGGCATGCCGTCGCTGTCGATCTACGCCAATGAACTGATCACGGATTATGACGTGCAAACACTGATCCGCATCGGGTCTTGTGGCGGGATGCAGGATCACGTGGTCATCCGCGATGTGATCCTTGCGATGACGGCGTCTTCGCTGTCCACCCCGTCCAGCGGGATTTTCAAGGAACTGAACTTTGCACCCTGCGCCGACTACGGGCTGTTGTCTGCGGCCCATGATGCGGCCAAGATCAAGGGCGTGCCGACCCATGTGGGCGGCATCTATTCTTCGGATGTGTTCTATGACGAACGCCCCGATCTGAACGAACAGATGATGCGGCACGGCATCCTTGGCGTGGAAATGGAAGCGGCAGAGCTTTACAATCTCGCGGCCCGCCACGGGCGGCGCGCATTGGCCGTCCTGACCGTCAGCGATCACCTGATCACGCATGAGGCCCTTCCGTCGGAAGATCGTGAACGGTCCTTCGGGGATATGGTAGAGATTGCATTGCAGGCGGCCTTCGCATGAAACAGCGCAAGTTAGGGGTAAACGGGCCAGAGGTTGGCGCGATCGGGCTGGGCTGCATGTCCTTTGGCGGCATGACAGGCCCCACAACCGAGGCTGACAGCTTTGCCGTCATGGACCGCGCATGGGAAATGGGCATCACCCATTTCGATATCGCGAATATCTACGGGCCCTACATCTCGGAAGAGGTCGTGGGACGCTGGACTGCCGCACGCGGGCACAAGCCCAGTATCGCAACCAAAGCCAGCATCACCCGAGACCCCGCACAGCCCGTCAGCAACGACCCCGCCCACCTTGAGGCAGAGCTGGAAGGATCGTTCAAACGGCTGGGCGTCGATTATGTCGACCTGTTCTATATCCACCGCCGCGAACCGGCTGTGCCTGTAGAGGATGTCGCAGGCTTTATGGGGCGGTTGATTGATGCAGGCAAAATCGGCGGCTGGGGCATGTCGGAAATCTCGCCCACGACATTGCGGCGGGGCCATGCGGAAACACCGGTAGCGGCTGTGCAAAACGAATACTCGCTCTGGACGCGGCTGCCGGAACTGGGGCTGCTACAGGAATGCAGCCGCCTTGGGGTCGCGTTCGTTGCTTTCTCTCCCCTATCGCGCGGCGTCTTCGGGCGCGAGGTGATTGACCCCGCACAGCCCGGTTTCGGGGATCTGCGTCTTGAAATGCCACGGTTTCAGGAACCCAATTGGACACAAAACAAGACCCGCGCTGAGGCGTTTCACACCCTTGCAGCCAGTTTCGGGCATAGCGCCCCGTCGCTGGCCTTGGCTTGGCTTCTGGCACAGGGCGATCACATCATCCCGATCCCTGGCAGTCGCAGCGCCGCGCATGTCGGCGATTGGGACGGCGCGGACCGGATCGAAATGACGCCGGACCTGATCGCGCAGATTGACGCGGTGTTGCCGGTGGGCTGGGCTTGGGGCGACCGCTATAGTGAAGGACAATCGCGCGCGCCCGAGCGTTATTGCTAGGACGGAAAGGCAGCCCCATGCAGGAAAAGGTGCTGGTCATGCGATAAGGGGCGAGGGTTTGGCCGTCACAACGATCTCTTCGTGGTCCCCGCAAAAAGATACGACTGGATCAGGCTTGTGTCGGCTCTGCGGACAAGCTTCCGTTAGGCAATGCAGGCTCTAACCGGAGGTTTGCTGCGCAATTCTAGAAGATCTGCTATTTTAAATCCGGCTTTCGTGATACGCTGATCTGGCCTCAGCAAGCTTGACAGTCGCCGTCACGGACGCTGCTAGTCCAGGCAGGAGAAAATAGATGCACCAGAACCAGACGCCAGTGAACGACCGCCTTGAGATGTCGGCAAACGTGGAAGGCTTTAAACTCCCAATGGGATGCTTGATGATATCCGCGTTGATCCTGCTGGCAATATCTGCCGTGTCGATAGGACTGTTTCGGGTCGTTTAACGCCCTTTGAGCCAGCCACTGAGCGTTTCCAATACGGATCAATCTCGCGCATTCGCCGAAATGGACGCCAAGACGACATACCCACTGTGTTGAAGAAACCAACGCAAAACGCCGCCCCTTTCAGGACGGCGTTTTTTTTAGACGCAACAGGCCTTAAACGACCCGTTCGACCATCATACCTTTGATATGCGCGATCGCCTTGGCGGGGTTCAGACCCTTGGGGCAGGTCTTGGCGCAGTTCATGATCGTGTGGCAGCGGTACAGCTTGAAGGGGTCTTCCAGCTCGTCCAGACGCTCGCCTGTGGCCTCGTCGCGGCTGTCGATGATCCAGCGATAGGCGTGCAGCAATGCAGCGGGCCCAAGATAGCGATCACCGTTCCACCAATAAGACGGGCAGCTGGTTGAACAGCACGCGCACATTACGCATTCGTATAGACCATCCAGCTTCTTGCGGTCATCGATTGACTGCTTCCACTCTTTTGCGGGGCGGTTCGTCTTGGTTTCAA
>JBFEQR010000371.1:0-3133 GCA_041549425.1 Yoonia sp.
ATTCCTACAGCGTTATGTCCGCGTTGTTGCATACGCCAAGTGACCGTATGGGCGCATGGAACCCCGGAGGGTATTCCAACGCTGAAATTGATGCGCTGACCGCCAAAGTTGCAGTCGAACTTGATCCGGCAAAGCGCAACGCGATGATGACAGAGGCCTTGGCGATTGCACGCGACGAAGTAGCCATTATCCCGCTTCACCAGCAGCCACTTGCCTGGGCAGTCCGCAGCGGCGTCAGCATCCCGCTCACGGCCGACAACAAGCCACGGCTTTGGTACGCGCAGATCGACTAAGTCAAAGGGCCCCGCGCATTTCCTTACACTTGCGCGGGGCTAACGATCTGCTTTCGAATTTTTCGTTTTCGACTTAAAGGAACCCGTCATGATTGCCTTTGTCTTGCGGCGCTTGATCCAATCAGTTTTGGTTATGCTTGCGGTCGCGCTCATTGCCTTCACAATGTTTCGCTTCATCGGCGATCCTGTAAACAGCATGTTGCCTGAGAATGCCACATCCGAGCAGCGCACCGAATTGCGCCAGCAGCTTGGTCTGGATCAGCCCGTAACTGTGCAGTTTACGCGCTTTGTTATTGGAGCAGCCCAAGGCGATTTCGGGGTTTCCTACCGCAATAAACGCCCAGTCGCCGAAATGATCGCTGAACGCCTGCCAGCGACACTTGAACTGGTACTCGTGGCGGCGGTCTTTGCCCTTCTTGTCGGTCTACCGATGGGCATTTACACCGCGCTGCATCCCAAAAGCATACTTACGAATTTCCTTCAAACGGTGTCGCTGATCGGTATCTCAGTGCCAACCTTTGTCACCGGCATCCTCCTGATCCTCGTGTTTTCAGTGTGGCTGAACTGGCTACCTTCTTTCGGACGCGGTGACACCGTGCAACTTGGTTGGTGGAGTACCGGTTTCCTGACATGGACCGGCCTCAAATCGCTGATCCTGCCCGCCATCATGTTGGGTCTGTTTCAGGTGACACTGATCATGCGACTTGTACGCGCCGAGATGATGGAGGTCCTGCGCTCGGATTTTGTACGGTTTGCCCGCGCTCGGGGCCTCACAAACCGTGCGGTGCATTTTGGCCATGCACTGGGAAACACGCTGATGCCGGTTATTACCATTATCGGGCTTCAGCTTGGCTCAATGATCGCCTTTGCGATCATCACGGAAACGGTCTTTCAATGGCCCGGCATGGGTCTGCTTTTCATCCAGGCCGTCAGCTTTGCCGATATACCGGTCATGTCCGCCTATCTCGTGCTCGTCGCCTTGGTCTTTGTCGCAATCAACATGATCGTCGATCTGCTCTACTTCGCGATTGACCCACGCTTGTCCGCAAGAACTTAAGGGAGACAGAAAATGTCCATGGAATCCCACCCGCAATCCCGCCTCTCGATCTTTCTTGAAAGCGATCTGTATTATCGGTTTCGCACGTCACGCATCACAGTGGCAGCCGCCATCGTCACTACGGTTATCATACTTGCAGCGCTACTGGCCCCCTGGATCGCGCCGCACACGCCGTTCGATGTAACGACATTGAGCCTTTGGGATAGCGAGCTTCCTCCTGCCTGGGCAGAAGGCGGCGACCCGCGCTTTCTTTTGGGGACTGACAATCAGGGGCGCGATGTCCTGTCCGCAATTCTCTATGGTTCGCGCATCTCACTTTTCGTTGGCTTTGTCAGCGTGGCATTCGCCATGATTATTGGCATCGCGATCGGTTTGATCAGTGGCTACTTCGGTGGCATTGTTGACGCCTTTTTCATGCGGATTGCGGATGTTATGCTTAGCTTCCCGACAATTCTGGTTGCTTTGCTCATTAGTGGGATTGCACGTGGCGCACTTCCTCGCGAAATGCACGACAGTGCAGCTCTGGTGGTGCTGGTTTTTGCGATCACGATCACGACTTGGGTCCAGTATGCCCGCACAGTGCGTAGTTCCACGATGGTCGAGCGCTCTCGTGAGTATGTGTACGCAGCACAGCTTGTCGGGCGCCGACCATTCGCCATCCTGTTCAAGCATATCTTGCCCAATGTGATGGGGCCCGTCCTGGTCATCGCCACAATCAACCTCGCGATGGCGATCCTGATCGAGGCGACGCTGTCCTTCCTTGGTGTCGGCATGCCCCCGACCAATCCGTCATTGGGTACATTGATCCGTGTTGGCAACGAATACCTGTTCTCGGGCGTCTGGTGGGTCGTGATCTTCCCCTCTTTGACCCTTGTTGTGCTGGTGCTGGCCGTAAACCTGCTGGGCGACTGGCTGCGCGATGCGCTGAACCCGAAATTGCGCTGAAAAGGAGCCCAGATATGACTGTGAGCAAAATCTCCGAACCACTGTTGAGCGTGCGTGATCTATCAATCTGCTTTGACACACGCCATGGTCCGCTTCGTGCGGTTGACGGGATCACGTTTGATCTCGCTCCCGGCGAAATACTTGGAATGGTCGGCGAAAGCGGTGCAGGAAAATCCCTGACCGGGACGGCCATTACGGGACTTCTTGAACGTCCCGGCCGTATCGATCGCGGTGAAATCCATTTCGAAGGGCAAAGGATTGATAATCTTGGCAAGGAAGAGATGCGCCGCCTGCGGGGGCGTAAGATCGGCGCAATTTTCCAAGATCCGTTGACCAGTCTCAACCCGCTGATGACCGTGGGACAACAACTGATCCAGACCATTCGCACCCACCTGCCTTTGGGTCGGGACGCGGCGCGTACCCGTGCGATCGACCTATTGGCCGAGGTCGGCATCCCTGCACCTGAAGCACGTGTTGATCAATACCCACACGAGTTTTCTGGAGGTATGCGGCAGCGTGTTGTGATCGCACTTGCGCTCTGTGCCAATCCGGCACTGGTGATCGCGGATGAGCCAACGACTGCACTTGATGTTTCGATCCAATCGCAAATTCTGGAGTTGCTACGAAAGATGTGCCGCGATCACGGCGCTGCTGTTATTCTGGTTACTCACGACATGGGGGTGATCGCAGAAACTGCTGATCGCGTTGCAGTGATGTATTCAGGCCGCGTGGTCGAGATCGGACCGGTAGAAAAAGTCGTGAAAGATCCTCACCACCCTTATACTGCAGGCCTGATGCAATCCATTCCTCGCATCGGAAGCAAGGCGCACCGTCTTAC
>JBFEQR010000372.1:0-3131 GCA_041549425.1 Yoonia sp.
CGGTGGTGCGATGGCAAACCGGACCATCGTCATGCCGCCCGCGATGGGGATCGCATGGCAACGCAGGTGACGGCCATCAATCAGCATCGCGTTTTCGGACCACGGTTTGCGGCTGCCAAGGCGCTGGATAAAATCGCGCATTTCAGTCCACATGGGCGAGGCGATGCAATGATCCTGCCAGACGGTGATTTCCGTCCGGACGTCGCGATGATCCAGCAGAATAGCAGCATCTGTCGCCCACAGTTTCGCATAGGCGCGGTTTGAAATCACCATTGTGCCGCTACCGGAAAAGACCGCAATCGCATCGGGAAGCGTATCCAGAACCGCCTGACTGGTTTCGATATCAGACCGGAACCGGCGCGTCAGCGACACCTCGGCGGTGATGTCTTCGAACAGGATCGCAAAAGCGCCGTTCGGGTGAGGACGTCCCGTAACACGGAAAGTTTGCCCGTCAGGGAGGGTCCAGTTTTCGCTGTAGGTGCCGTTTTTTGCGGCAACCTCCATCGCGGTGAATTGTTCGCGCCACGTGGTATAGTCTTTCGGTTCCGGCATGATGCGCAATTCGCGCAGCCTGTCCAGAAACGTATCAATGCTTGGCCGCCCGCTCAGAAAGGTGACCGGCAGTTTCGTCATGTCCAGCAAGGCAGGATTGAACATGGCCAACTGTCGCGACTTGTCAAAAATCGCCAGCCCGATCGACAGGTCGGCAAAGGTCTTGCCAAGTGTTTGCACAAAGCTGCGCCTGTCCTCATCCGCCCTGACAAGGGCTGTTGCCTCGCTCGCGAAATGGAGTAACCCCCCCTGACTTGCCACGGTGGTCACATCGAACCAGCGTGTTTCGTCGTTTGCACAGGCCACGCGCTGCTGTTTCTGCGCCTCTGCTTGCATGTCGCGACTGAAGCCTGCAAATGGCTGCGGATCGGTGCCGGAGGCAAAACTGTTATACGCTGCATTTGCCCAGCAGCGCTTCCCGTCCGCATCTTCGCGCCAGACCAGTTGCGGCGAAAATTCACGGATATCCTGCATCAAAGCCGCGCATTTGCGCGCTTGCTGGTCAACGGACGGCGCAAGATAGCCCAAATCGCCCGAAAGTACGATTTTCAGAATGTCCTGACTGATGGTCAGATGCAGGGTGACGGTGTTCTTCAGGCCAGCTTTCAGAACGGTCCCTTCCTTGTCAGCGCGCTGGATTGCCGTGGCAAGATCAGGAAAACACTGCGAAAGCGCCGCAATCACATCGTCGAGGTGTTTGATATCGTCACCAAGCAGCTGAACCGCCCCGTCCGAGGCATCAAGCAGTCGTTTATCACAAAACAACAGCGCCACGTCGTCCGGTGTTTGCGTCGCTGCCTGCATGGACCGGTGGTGGTAGCGGCCAAGCATCAGCCAAATCACCACCGCGCCCAGCAGTGCGATAACTGTGATGATGGCATAGCTGCCCACTGTCATAGTCATATTCGTCCCATCGGCGATGTGGCTTTGACACAGTCTTGCCGATGAAGGTTAAATGAGCGTTAACCGCTGCCCGGATTCACCCTAACTGTCGAAACGCTTGTTTTCGCCCAAGGGTGCATGCTGCGCCCCATCGCCGTTTTGCAGGGTTTCGCGTGGCCAAACCACATCAACGATGGCACCGCCTGTTGCCTCGCCTTTCCAGCTGGCATGTCCGTGCCTGCGACTGTTGGTAAAATGTAGTTGTGCACCGGACCTTTCCAGCAGGGTCTTTGCAATAAAAAGACCCAGCCCCATGCCTTCATATCCCGGTCGCTTTGCCCCGTCTTCGGACAGTTTGCGGCGGCGCACATAGGGATCACCGATGCGGCCCAGAACCGACTGCGGGAAGCCCCGCCCGTCGTCGGAAATACGCACCGTGATATCGTCCGCCGTCCATGAAAGCGCGATCATGACCTCGCTGCTGGAGAAATCGACAGCGTTCTGAACAAGGTTGCGCAGGCCGTGGATGATCTCTGGCTGGCGGCTGATGATGGGCTGTGTCAGTGGGGCGTCTTGCGCCGGTTCAACATTGAAAATAAATGACTTTCCCCGATGCAGATGCGGTTCGGCGGCTTCGCGCACCACTGTTTCGACCGGTGCAAGACGCAACATCAGATCGTCTTTGCCAGCGCGCCCCATGGAATGCAGGATGTCGCGACAGCGGTCCGCCTGACTGCGGATCAACTGGGCGTCCTCCAAAAGCTCGGGCTGGTTTTCCAGCTCTTCCATCAATTCGCTGCTGACCAGTTTGATGGTGGCAAGTGGCGTGCCAAGTTCATGCGCAGCGGCGGCAACGACACCGCCCAAGTCGGTCAGTTTCTGCTCGCGAGCAAGAGCAAGCTGCGTCGCCAAAAGCGCCTCTCCCATCGCGTGCATCTCGGTTGTGACCTGACGGGCATAAAGCGACAGAAAGACCAGACCGGTCAGAATGGCGACCCAAAACCCGAACTGAAACAACGCCGGCAGCATCAGCACGACACCGTCGGCATCTATGATCGGGACATAGAAACGGCTGATCAGGGTTGTCATGGAAATGGCGGCGATGCCAAGAAAGACGGTATTGCTCAGATGCAGGACAGTCGCTGCGATGGTTACAGGGGCCAGCAACAAGATGGCAAAGGGGTTGTTCAGCCCGCCGGTCAGGAACAGCAACAAGCCCAGTTGTGCCAGATCGAAAACCAGCCAAAGCGTGGCCTGCGTTTCCGACAGCCTTTTATTTTCAGGATAGATGTAGGTGGAGACAAGATTGGCAGCCACTGCCGCGACAATGACAAGGGCGGTCCAACCAACTTCGATCTGCAAGCCGTAGATCCGCACGGCGACGAAAACCGCGACCATCTGACCAACCACAGCAAACCAGCGCAGCGTAACGAGCGTCCGCAAGCGCACCCAGTTGCTGCGCTGTTGTCCGCGTGACAACTGAAGATCAGGGAAATGCATGCGGTTAGTCCGGAAATCGTGTCTTTGAACAAGATAGAGTGCGCGACAGTTTGATCAATGCGGCGATGTTGAATGGGGCTGACGCAGGACCCTATGCCTCTTTTTGGCTTTTGTTGACGCATTAAACAAAAGGCCTACTTTCTCGATCACAGTTATAATTGGGTCAGAAAATGAACACCGAAGCTTTGGATCTTGGC
>JBFEQR010000373.1:0-3102 GCA_041549425.1 Yoonia sp.
ATACTGTCGATCGAATATATCCGCAGCCGCGCCAGATAGGGCACCAGCCGCAAGATACGCATCACCAGATCGCCCAGTTTTGGCGTGGCGGGCAGGTCGGCGCCCCAACTGGTCAGATCGACGCCGGTCAGGACAACTTCGTTATAGCCTTTGTCCACCAGCCGCTTGATCTGGTCCACCACGACGCCTGCAGGCACAGAGCGGGAATTGCCGCGCCCGTAAGGGATGATGCAGAAGGTGCAGCGGTGGTCACAGCCGTTCTGCACCTGAACATAGGCGCGGCTGCGTGTGCCGAAGCCGTCGATCAGGTGACCTGCGGTTTCAGTGACCGACATGATGTCATCAACCTGCACCGGTTCGGTCTGCCCGATCAGGTCGGGTGCCATGCCGGCCCATATCGCGGGGTCCATCTTTTCGGTATTGCCGAGGACCACGTCCACCTCTGCCATTTGCGCAAAAGTGGCAGGTTCGGTTTGGGCGGCGCAGCCTGTTACGATCAGCTTGGCATCGGGGTGATCGCGGCGCAGTTTGCGGATGTCCTGTCGGGCCTTGCGTACGGCCTCTGCCGTGACGGCGCAAGTATTTACCACAATGGCGTTATCCACGCCCGCATTTGCCGCGAGTTCTTTCATCGCTTCGGTTTCATAGGCGTTCAGGCGGCAGCCGTGGTTGGAAAAGATCGGGGCGGTTCCGGACATCACAGCCACCATCGCCCGTCGAATACATGCGCGGTCGGGCCGGTCATCCAGACACCATCGTCGCGCCAACTGATCTGCAGCGTGCCGCCGTCCAGTTCGATCGTCACATCCCGCCCCGTCAGACCGCGCCGTGCCGCTGCGACCGCAGTGGCGCAGGACGACGACCCCGAGGCAAGCGTGATCCCCACCCCGCGTTCCCAAACGCGCATACGCAAATGGTCCGGCCCTATCAGGCTGGCGAATTGCACGTTCGTCCGCTGGGGGTAGAGCGGGTGATGTTCAATCTCGGCACCGCGCTGTGCCAGATCGACGGCCTCGGCATCAGCGACGAAGAATGTGCAATGGGGGTTGCCCATGCCGGTTGCCGTGGGTGCACCCGTGATCGGCAGTTCCAGCGTATCCATTTCCTGCGCGAGCGGTACCTCGTCCCAGATCAGTTGTGGATGGCCCATATTCACCGAGGTCAGCCCCTGACCCGCATCCCGCGCTGCAAGCATGCCGCGGTCGGTTGTGATGGTCAGGGCATCACGGCCTGTTTCATCCATCAGATGACGGGCAATACAGCGCGTGGCATTCCCGCAGGCACCCGCTTGCGACCCGTCGCGGTTCCAGAAGGTGAGGTGCACATCGGCATTGCCCGTGTCAGAGAGCACGGCAAGCTGGTCAAACCCGACCCCGCGATGGCGGTCGGCCATGGCAATTGCGATTGCTTTGTCCACGCGCGGGGTGATTCCCCGTTCGTCCACGACAACAAAGTCGTTTCCCAGCCCGTGCATCTTCATGAAGGGCAAAAATGATGAGTCGTTGACGGTCATGGCGGCGATATAGTCAAAGGCGGGCGACTATTCCAGCACAACACCGCATTTGGGGGTTGACCGCGGGTGAAGGTCTTTCTAGACACCGCGCCAGTGGGCCGTTAGCTCAGTTGGTAGAGCAACTGACTTTTAATCAGTAGGTCGATGGTTCGAACCCATCACGGCTCACCATTTTTCCACATCCCTGACGGAAAAACGCGTTTCGGTCACTGATCGCCTCTAGCCAGTCGATACCCCGCTGGGGCAAGCTGTGCGCAAATGACCAGCACTGCCTTTCCAGATCCGACGACCCTATCAAAAACCGCGTTGCGGCGGCGGGCGCAGTTGGTGGTGGCTGTTGTTGCGCTTGTTGTCATGTCCTTGACGGGTTTTGCTGCCTTGAACGCCTATTTTCTGGCCGAAAAGACGCGTGAAACACCCCAGCGGGCCGCCTTTTTTGCGGACGCCATCGATAGCGCGCTGACCCGTCTTGCCCATTTGCCTTATGTCTTGTCCATTGACCCCGGCACACTTGCCGCCTTGCAGACAAATGACGTCACAAAGCTGAACCGGACCCTTGCTGCCGTGGCCGAACGGTCGGGGGCAGAGTTTGTTTTTCTGATGGATACCAACGGCCTGACTGTTGCGTCGTCCAATTATGCCGATGCGACAAGCCTTGTGGGGCGCTATTACACCTTCCGGCCCTATTTCCGCTCTGCCATGCAGGGTGAGCAGGGGCGGTTCTATGCCGTTGGCGTCACAACCGGACGTCCGGGGTATTTCATCGCAGAGCCGGTGCGCGATGCCAGCGGGACGATTTTCGGGGTTGTCGTGGTCAAAGTGCCCTTTCGCGATCTGAGCCGTGCCATTGCCGAAAGCGGTGAATTGATCCTTGTCACCAATGCCCAAGGGGTCGTGCTTGCCGCGTCAGACCCCGGTGTTCTCTACGGTCTGATTTCGCCTTTGTCTGAGGCCGACCGCGCAACGCTTGAGCAACAGCAGCAGTTCGGCGATCAGGCATTGACGCCGCTGGACTGGAGCGAGGACGGGGCAGGGCACGCGACGCTTGCGGGTGTGTCCTATCTTTTGACCCGCGCGGATTTGCGCGAAGAGGAATGGACCCTGCATCTGTTGTCCGATGTGGCCGAGATTCGCCGCCAGTCGCTGTTGTTTGTCGCGATTGGTCTGACCGCCGCATTGCTGCTGATTATCACGGCAGCACTGTATCGTGCGGCACAGTTGCGCAATGCGCTGGCCATTTCGAACGCGGACCGCCTGCGTCTGGAGGCCGAGATCAAGGACCGTCAGGAGGCCGAAGCCAAACTGGAAAGGGCCCGTTCGGAACTGGCCCGCAAGAACCGCTTGGCTGCGCTGGGCCAGTTGTCGGCTTCGATCACGCATGAATTGGGTCAACCCATTTCGGCCATGAAAAACTATCTGGTCGCCGAGGAAATCGCCCGCAACGCCGTACCGGGCAGTGTGGCGCCGCAGTTGTCGGGCCTTGTTGACCGGATGCAGCGTATTGTGGACCAGCTGCGCCTGTTCGGGCGTGCGGACCCGACCCGCGCGGACCAGTTTGTTGTGCAGGATGCTGTGCGCACCGCGGCGGG
>JBFEQR010000374.1:0-3100 GCA_041549425.1 Yoonia sp.
CTGCTAAATACGGCTTTTGCAATCTCTAGCCGGTGCAGGCATGAACCGGAGCCAATCGGCTGACGTCAGGATGCAAAAAGGGCGGCCCGTTTGCGCGGTGCCGCCCTGATCCGTCTGAGTCGCGTTTCGGTGCCTAGGTGTCTTTGTAAGAAACGCCCTTCACATCATATCCAGGTTCCGATTGTTCGCGGCGCACCAGCAAGCGGTTGAGCGCGTTGATATAGGCTTTCGCACTGGCCACGACGGTGTCGGTATCGGCGGATTGCCCTGTGGCGATACGCCCGTCCTCTTCCATGCGGACAGAGACGGTTGCCTGTGCATCGGTGCCCTCGGTGACAGCGCTGACCTGATAAAGTTGCAGGCGCGCACCGTGATTGAAGATGGCTTTGACCGCGTTGAATGTCGCGTCAACAGGGCCATCGCCCGTGGCCGATGTTTCAACATCGGTGCCGTCGACTTCCATCACCATATCGGCGGTTTGCGGGCCTTCTGTCCCGCAGACCACGCGCAGTGACTTCAGCTTGAGCCTGTCATCGCCAGACGTGTTTTGCGTCACCAGTGCCATCAGGTCGTCGTCGAAGACTTCCTTTTTGCGGTCGGCCAGATCCTTGAAACGCACGAACACATCGTTCAGCTGGTTGTCGGCCAGATCATAGCCCAGCTCGGTCAGTTTGGCGCGCAGGGCGGCCCGACCGGAGTGTTTGCCCAAAGGCAGGGATGTGCCGGAAAGACCGACGTCCTCGGGCTTCATGACCTCGAATGTTTCGCGGTTCTTCAGCATGCCGTCCTGATGGATGCCGCTTTCATGGGCAAAGGCATTCTTGCCCACGATGGCCTTGTTGAACTGCACGGCAAAACCCGAAACAGTCGCGACGCGGCGCGAAATATTCATGATCTTGCGCGTGTCAATGCCCGTTTCAAAGGGCATGATGTCACCGCGCACTTTCAGGGCCATCACGACCTCTTCCAAAGCGGTGTTGCCTGCGCGTTCGCCCAGACCGTTGATCGTGCATTCGATCTGCCGCGCGCCGCCTTCGACGGCAGCCAGCGAGTTCGCCGTCGCCATGCCAAGGTCGTTATGGCAGTGGGTTGCGAAAATCACCTCATCAGCGCCAGGCACCTTGTTGATCAACATGCGGATCAGATCGGCGCTTTCGGCGGGGGCCGTATAGCCGACCGTGTCGGGAATATTGATCGTGGTCGCACCGGCCTTGATCGCAATCTCGACCACGCGGCACAGATAATCCTCTTCGGTGCGTGTGGCATCCATGGGGGACCATTGAACATTGTCACACAGGTTGCGGGCATGGGTGACGGTGTCGTGAATACGCTCTGCCATCTCGTCCATGGTCAGATTGGGAATGGCGCGGTGCAGCGGCGAGGTGCCGATAAAGGTGTGAATACGCGGCGATTTGGCGTGCTTCACGGCGTCCCAGCAGCGGTCGATATCTTTGTAATTGGCGCGTGCCAAACCGCAAATGGTCGCCGATTTCGCTTGGGCGGCAATGTCGCTGACGGCTTTGAAATCCCCTTCCGATGCAATGGGGAAACCCGCCTCGATGATATCGACACCCATCTCGTCCAGCAGTTCCGCGATTTCGAGCTTTTCGTCGTGGGTCATGGTGGCGCCGGGCGATTGTTCGCCGTCGCGCAATGTGGTGTCGAAGATCAACACTCTATCTTTGGTCATGTCAGTAATCCTTTGGTCCTTAGCATTTCAATCCGGCGCTGGTCCCCTCTGAGCGGTCGCGCCGAATGGCACGCTCAGAGGCTGCTAAGGCTTAGAAGCGCGCGCAAAGACAGCCCGTGGCGGGCGGCAGGAGTGATATGTGCGCTGGTCATCATGGGCGCGACTATACAAAGCTTTGCGCCGTTGGAAAGTGCGGAATGCGCTCCGCGCGGGAGTTTTTTGGCCAAGATGAAGCAGAGCGGTGGTCCGTTGCGGCGCAGGCACTAGGTCAAAGGCCAAGCAAAGAGGTTTTTGATGAAAGCACTGATCATCGGGGCAAGTGGCGGCATCGGCGCGGCGATGGCGTCGCAATTGCAGCGCGACGGTTGGGACGTCACCGGACTGTCGCGGCGCGCAGACGGGTTTGACGTGTCCGATCCGACCGGCGTCGCAGCGGCGTTGGAGGGGCTGGAGGGCCCATTTGATCTGATCGTCACCGCGATTGGTATCCTCGCCCCGCAAGATGGCGCGCCGGAAAAGAGCCTTGCGGCGATTGATGCGGATGCCATGGCGCAGGTGATGGCTGTGAACACCATCGGTCCGGCTCTGATCCTGCGTCATGCGGCGCGGCTTTTGCCCAAGGACAAGCGCGGTGTGATCGCGACCCTTTCCGCGCGCGTGGGCTCCATTGGCGATAACCGGATCGGGGGATGGTATTCCTATCGGGCATCCAAGGCGGCCCTCAATCAGATCGTGCATGGGGCCGCGATCGAACTGGGCCGCACGCACAAGCAATCGGTCTGTGTGGCACTGCACCCCGGCACTGTCGCTACCTCCTTTACGGCCGACTATGCAGGGCGTCATAAAACGGTTCCTGCCCAAGAGGCCGCACAAAACCTGCTGCGCGTTATCGGTGGGCTTGGCCCTGACAACTCAGGCGGTTTTTACGATTATGCCGGACAGGAGATCGTCTGGTGAGGCTGGTTCTTGTTCTGGGTGATCAGTTGTCGCCAAGCCTGTCCGCCCTGCAAAAGGCCGACAAAGACGACGACCGTGTCGTCATGGCAGAAGTATCAGGTGAGGCGACCTATGTCCCCCATCATCCCAAAAAAATCGCATTCACCTTCATGGCCATGCGCAAGTTTGCGCAAGCATTGCGCGATGAGGGCTGGCAAGTGGACTACACCACGCTGGATGATCCGGACAATACCGGCACCGTCACCGGTGAATTGATCCGTCGCGCCTCACAACATGACGCCGCGGTGGTCGTCTATACCGAACCGGGTGAATGGCGGCTGATCGATGATCTGGCAGAGATGCCGCTGCGGTCGCATTGTTTGCCGGACACCCGCTTTATCGCCTCCCATCAGCAGTTCGAGGACTGGGCCGACGGCCGCAAGCAATTGCGCATGGAGTATTTCTATCGCGATA